>JBLGCB010000155.1:0-13015 GCA_047617105.1 Phenylobacterium sp.
AGTCGAGTTCAAAATATGATTGCACAAAGTCCGGCATTATTACAAAAACTGACACTGACACCAGAGCTGACCTGTGCGATCCTTTCTAATGGTCAACTGGTTAAATCTCTGGGCAAAGAAGAAAAACTGCGTAACACCCAGTTGGATAATCCCGAACTGTTATCAGCATTTGTTGCCGATAGTCGAATTCAAAAGATGATTGTACAAACACCAGCGGCATTGGCTAAGCTGTTGACACAATCCGCGACTTTTGATGCCATTGTTGGCAACGGACGATTACTCAATGCTTTGCTGGCTGATGAGAAGACCCACAACACTTTGTTAAATCAGCCCCTGTTGGTTGAGCCACTGCTCAGTGACAGTCGCTTACGAAAAGCTATTGAGGCCAATCAGCCACTGTTGAACAGATTGTCGAATACGGCAGCATTTGAAAACGCGATCTTGGCTAATACCCGTTTACTTGAATCATTAGTCGGGCTAGATGAAATGCAGCAGCTCTTGAGGACAAAACGCGTTATCTCTATGGTATTTTCCGATGAACCGTCGCTGCTGAAAATATTGGCACTGATGCCGGCAACACCTGTGATAGCGAATGGCGTTATGGCTAACGGGCATTTGATAAGAGCGGTTCTTGAAACTGACAAATGCCGTAATAACCTGCTTGGTCAAAGTGATTTGATTGGCCTGATGCTACAAGACAGCCGCCTGCATAATGCGATTAAAAATGACGGCAAGTTATTATCCCGTCTCACGCCCAGCGCTGAACTTTTCGAGGCTGTTTTGGCCAATGGACAGTTAGTGAAAGCATTGGGTAAAGAACAGAAGCTGCGTAATGCCCAACTTGATGATAAAGCCATATTGTCTGCATTTGTTAATGACAGCAGGGTTCATAAACAGTTGGTACAATCGTCGGCGGTTTTGGATAAAGTGCTTGCCCAGCACTCGATTCCTGAGGCGGTGACCTCCAATGGGCGTTTACTTGGCGCGGTCTTGGCTAGCGATAAAGCGCGAAACACCTTGTTAAGTGATGCTGAACTAGTTAATTCTTTGCTTGGTGACAGCCGACTGCAAAAGGCTGCTCAGGGTCATGCCCAGTTACTGGCACGGCTTATTCAGACACCCGAGCTTGAGGCGGCTGTTTTATCAAATAGCAAGCTTATCAGGGTTTTGGGTAGAAACGAAAAGTTGCAAAATAGCCAGTTAGATGATGAAATCGTTTTGTTACAATATGTTGACGATAGCCGAATTCAACAAATGTTTGGTCAAACCTCCGCAGCATTGAATAAATTGTTCGAACAGCCAGGTGTTGCTGATGCCGTGATCGCCAACGGAAATTTGTTTAAAACCATTTTGGCTAATGAAAAGTCGCACAATACCTTATTGGGTGAACCCGCTTTGGTAGATAAATTACTTGAAGACAGTCGTTTGCAAAAGGCATTGCTGAAAAATACGAGTATATTATCCAGATTGATGAGTTCATCAGAAATACAGGATGCTATATTGTCCAACGGTCGATTGATTAAAGCACTGGCTGTAGAGCAAAAGCTGCGCAATTATCAACTGGACAATGAGGCATCATTGACTGATTTTGTGTCAGACAGTCGGATGCATAAAAAGTTACTGCAGACCCAGCCGGCGCTAGTGAAGTTTTTTGAACAAGAGGGCGTAAGTGATACAGTGGTAGCCAATAGCCGTTTATTAAAACTGGTATTGGCGGCACAAAAAACGCATCAATTAGACTGGCAAGATGAAACGCGGATCAGCGGATTGCTACAAAGTGAACATACACTGGATGGTACTTTTGGCAAAGCCGGAGAAGGCAGTTTTTATCGAGACAGTGGGCAATTGATCATTAACGGTTGGTTTTTGCCGAATATAGGCAATGAAATCATTTATTTCTATGATCAAGATGGCAAGTTGCTGGGACACGGTAATAATCAACAAATACGTACAGATATTCATGATAAATACCCCTGGATGTCAAACTTAAAGAGTGGCTGGCGCTATAGCGGTGTTCATGCACAAAACCCTCCGAGCCAAGTTTATGTCGTGATCGTCAGAAATGACAAAGTTTTACTTTGGTATGATCTTGCGGTGAAAACGACCGAACAGCCATTTTCTGAGCCAAAGGCAAAAATTGAAGCGTCGGCATTACTCAGTGAAATTCAGGCAAGTAATCATTTTGTTGTGAATTATCTAGGCACGAAAATTGCTGAAATCACTCTATTTAGTGAAAGTGAAGAGATCGTTGGTGGCTACCAAAAGCAGGAGCTTGTAAATATGTTAAGCAAGCTGACAGCTGCTGAAATCGCGCAACATGTGTCGTTTGAATATGGCAGTGGTAACAGCATGAAAAAACTGGCATATGACCCGGTTGACTATGCTGCTATTGAAGTTGACGAAGAATATGATGTCATTAAAGAGCAAATATTGCATTATTGCGAACGCAATAAAACATTTTTCCGCGACTATCTCAAGGGTAATGAGGTGCGGATATATTCAGACTATTTGCTGATCAGCCGCTTTATTGATGCTAAGGCATCGGTATTGGATATTGGTGGCAACCCACCGATGCTGGCTGGACTTTTAAAACATCATATTGGCTGTCGTGTTACGGTTGCGGATCCACAAGTTGAAATTTTTGAAGGGTTTTATGCCAATAGTGGGCTTCATTCGATAAATATGGATCTGCTTAAGCACAATGGGGCTGAAGCTGAAGCGCTGGGCACTTACGATTTTGTGAGTTTTTGTGAGGTTTTTGAGCATTTAACTGGCAATATTATTGAATCCATTGCGGTTATCGATAAATTGGTGGCGGAAGATGGTTTATTGTATTTAACCACGCCCAATCAGGGCTCTTTTTCCGGTTTGTATGGCTTGCTGGTAAAGGAGTCGGCCTTGGCTTCAAAGTACACCGAATCTGTTTATGAGCAGTATGAAAAGTATGAAAAGTATGGCTACTTTGGCCACGTCAGGGAGTATACTGGTAAGGAAGTTGTTGTTTTTTTTCAACAGCATGGCTATGAATTGGTCGAGAGTAAGACCATCGCCGATTACCGTAACCGTTCTAATCAAACCGAGGTTGAGAAACTGGTGGTTGCATTGGAACATGTCGTTGATGGCATGGGCGCTTTTGGTAAATATCTGTTTCGCAAGACTGCATGCCAAGCTGCGGTGTTACGATAAATAACAATAAAGAACCCTGAATTTTGTAGAGGATATTATGAGAAGTAGATTTAAAGCAGCTGTATTTGTATCAAACCCCAAAGGGATATACTCTGGTGGACGATATCATGGGTTAATGTTGACAGAGGCTCTGGCAGAGCTTGGTATAGAAACCTATTATGTAACCAACCTGTTACCCACCTTTTGGCAAGACATGGTTGCGTTTCCAGCTCATAACAATATAAAAACAGTGATCGGTTTTGATCAAGCGAAGCAGAAATTACCTGCTAACATCGACTTCTCGTTTATTGTTCCAGGCACAAATGACACAACATTTTATGATACGGCAATCGAATGTTCAATGAGTTGCAATGCTAAAATATCGTTGATAAATTTTGAATCTCACAACTGGTTTAACGCTTATGCTGAAGAAAAGAAACCTTTGGCGTTTTGGAATGATTGGCAAAAAGTGGCGTCGGCTTCCTCGTTGATATTGTCAAGCTCTGCTGAGAGCAGCAAGTACGCAAAAATATTTTATAATACCACTTCCCCTTCTACCATATTTGAACATTGTTATCCGTCAATCAATTCTTTGATGGCTGATACCATTGATGAGCAAGATAGAGAAAATAAGATTTTGCTTTTTGCTCGATTTAAAGGAGCCGAACATAAAGGGGGAGAGAGAGTTGTCCAAATTCTTAACGAACATTATTCTGGCTGGAAATTAACCATAGTTGTTGGTACTGGCGATGTGCCGGAGACGGTAAAAGCATCATTTGAAAATAGGGCAGCTAAATTCAATATTGAGTTAGAATGGCTGTTTAAAATATCTGATGAGGACAAATTCAAACTATATAAGTCATCTAAAATATTGTTGTTTCCATCCTATTTCGAAGGTTTTGGTTACCCCCCTATTGAAGCCAGGTACTGTGGTTGTAAGGTTGTCGCTTTTGAATTACCGGTTTTGAAAGAAACTTGTGGTTCGGATATTGTCTTTGCCAAACACGGCGATTGGTCTGATTTTAGTAATAAAATGTCAGAAGTACTACAATCTTCTGACTTTTCTGTCTCCGGGGAACGACTTAAAGATGTGGCTCTTTTTTCTGCGATGGCTGCGAAGCTTCAACAGGTTATAGATAAACTCGATGCAACCCCCAATAGTTACGAAAGTTACATTAGCCATTATAAAGAAAAAGCACAATCGAATTGGCGAAGCAAAATAACGAATTTAGTTGAAGACACGCTTGTTTATTTTGCTAAAAAGCTGAGGAAAAAATTAACCGCCAATGGCAATCAGATTACCTATTTTCCTAAATTTCAAAATGAAGAGAGTTTGAATAATCATTATTATCGTGCTGCTTGGTACTTTCCATACAAGGAGAACTTAATTGATAAGGTTAATCTCTATCTGACTAATGGTGCAAAGCTTGGCGAATGCCCTGCGCATATGAGCAATCCGAATAAAAAAACAGATCATGTAAAACTGAAGACTGGCAAAATGCCTTATTTGATTGATTTGCTGAGTAGTGATGTCGTACTACTGTGGGACAGTCAATGTCAGTCATGGTGGTTAAAGCTATTAGGATTGGTCGGCGTCACGGTGATAAATGTTGATACGGATGACCTTAATTCCAAAGAATATGGTACCTATCCGGGCATAATCTGGAGACATTTACTGACCAATAATCAACGAAAAGAAGTCATTACCAACAGTTATCAAACGTTTTGTAATGTCGCAGAGGACATCAAATTGTCGGGCAAAAACAAAGCGGTTGTTTTTGGTACGGCACCGTCATTGGAATCGGCGACTGACTACGATTATGATGGGTGTATTGGCATTGTTTGTAACTCTACTGTACAAAACCAAGCCTTGTTATCACATATTAAACCGACATTTGTGACCGCAGGTGATGCCGTCAGTCATTTTGGCGTCTCTGTTTATGCGGATGTGTTTCGTCAGGATTTATGCAAGGCACTGGTGGAGAATGACCTTTACTACTTTGGCACTGCGACATTTGGTTATTTTTTGATGATTCACTATCCTGAGTTAGCGCATAAATTCATTTTAATTGAACAAAAAACAGATGGACCTAATTTTAATCTTCTTGAGAATTTCTCAGCACCCAAGCTAGACAGCACGATGAATATTCATATGTTGCCTCTAGCAGCGACTTTTGCTCGGGATATCTATATTCTTGGCTGTGATGGTAAAGACCCGGATGAGAAGAAAAATGAGGACTTCTGGGGCCATGCCAGCTCAGCTCAGTATCATTCTCTGGTAGACAGTGGTCACCAGTGTCATCCTACCTTTGATACGCACAGGCAGATATCTACCTATTCAGGTTATGTCAATTCCGTATTGAAAACCCTTAACACCGGAAGCTTTGTTTATGGCATTCGTTATACCTCGCTGAAAACATCTTATGTACCAGGTTTCAGTGACAGACACCTGACACCACAGTGGTATCAGCATAATGATATTCAGTTTCCAACGTCGATTGAAAAGCTGGGTGGTTTGCTCGAAGAGATTGATAGCGAAGAGACTCAATTTTTCTGTGATAGTTCTTTGGTCGCAAAACTGGCCATTTCTAAGTGTTCTGTGCAGAATTCGGAACTTCTGATTAAAGGCTGGTTTTTAACACCTCACAGGAAAGTCGATCTTATGGTTGATATTGATGGTAAAACCAGTATCATATTCAACCGAATTAAGCGACCTGATTTGGCTTCCAAATTTCCGGAGTATAACCAAGTAAATGTTGGGTTTGAATTTACCCGACGTTTAAAATACTGTATCGAATCGTCTGAAATCAATGTTAAGTTGATGAATGAAGGTGAATTGTTGATATCAAAATCGAGCATTGTAGAGAAGGTTGAAGTTTAATGATTAATATAGGTTGTATTGGTTTTGGCAAGATGGGGCAAATTCGAGCTCAGACTTTATTTGAAACTGGCTATGCCCATATTGCCAAGATATTTGAGCCTCAGCATATTGAAAATTGTGATTACGTTCAAGCACAGTCGGCTGAGGAAATCATTAATGACGAAAAGATAGATGCCGTCTGCATTAGTGTACCCAACTATCTGAATTATCAATATACTCTGTCGGCACTCAAACAGGGTAAACATGTTTTTTGTGAAAAACCACCGGCATTTACCGTCGAGCAGGTGAAAAAAATTCAACAAGCAGAAATCAAATCAGGCAAAAAATTAATGTATGGTTTTAATCACCGTCATCATGATGCTGTGGTCAAGATGAAGTGCTTGGTTGACTCCGGAAGCTACGGTAAAGTGCTGTGGATGCGTGGACGATACGGTAAAAGCGTGGATGAAACCTATTTTGATACTTGGCGTGCGAAGAAAGAATTGGCCGGTGGCGGGATTCTGTTTGACCAAGGCATTCATATGTTAGATCTGTTTTTGCATATGGGTGGCCAGTTTGATGAAACCCATGCTTTTGTCTCCAGTTTATACTGGAAAATGGAAGGCATGGAAGACAATGTTTTTGCCATTATGAAAAACTCTAAGAGCGGGATGGCAGCATCGTTACACTCAACAATGACCCAATGGCGACACTTGTTTTCGCTGGAAGTTTTTTTAGAATCCGGTTACATGGTGCTTAATGGTCTGAAGACCTCTTCAGGCACCTACGGTGATGAAGAACTCACGGTGGCCAGAAATCGTTCAACAGCCCCTGCTGCGACTTGGGATGACGAAGAACGTTTTCATTTTGCAACCGACAATTCTTGGAAGTATGAAGCTGAGCATTTTATTACATCCATTGTCAATGACACGCCCGTTTCAGTAGGTACATCCACTGACGCCCTGAATGTGATGGAATTGATCGAGGCGATTTATGAAAATGAGCATCATGAATCTGAATCATTAAATACAAAATTAATATAGGCAGTAAGATGAACGACAATACCTTTTTAAGTGAATATTTTGATGAGTATAAGCGACTTGCTTTCAGTCATGATATCTATAGTGCACATACACAATTCAAGGAATTAGCCCAGACGGTTAAAGCCAATGGCAAGAAAATGATGTTTGCCGGTAACGGTGCAAGTGCGGCGATATCTGCTCATGGCGCGGTTGATTTTACCAAACAGGCCGGTGTGCGTGGCGTGACATTTAATGAAGCAGATCTTATTACCTGCTTTGCCAATGATTTTGGTTATGATCAGTGGATGGCCAAAGCGGTTGAACACTATGGTGACGATGGTGATGTGGTCGTTTTGATCAGCGTCAGTGGTACCAGCCCAAGTGTGGTTGAAGCGGCCAAATATGCCAAATCACGTGGCATGAAAGTTGTGACTTTTTCAGGAAAAACGGCCGATAACCCTTTACGTCAATTAGGCGATATTAATTTCTGGGTAGACAGTCGTGCTTACAATATTGTTGAAGGCATTCATATGATGTGGTTAACCGCCGTTGTTGATCTGGTGATCGGCAAGTCAGAATATTCTGTATAAGCTTTGGGGTAAATTGTGGTTATTCAGTTTAGTAAGCCGTCAGTAACTGGCGATGAAAATAAATATATTCAGCAAGCCATTGCTTCGGGCCAGTTATATGGTGGCGGATCTTTCACTAAAGGCAGTAGCGACTGTATTGGTCACTTAAAGGTCTGTGGTATTCAGGCAACATCGCATTATAAATTTTTTTATTTGCCTGTCTTTGGTCGTATGAATGGTCGCCGTAGCAGCGACATTAGCCGGACTGAAAAGTTGAGTAGACTGTTGGAGAGATTGCCACTTCATGAGCATCTTATTGAACAGGATGTTATTTTAGCTGTTAAGGAGTTGACTGATGCAGGATAATCACACCAACAGTCCTGATATTAAAGGCATTCATTTACTTATTTTGTTTTTAGCGTTTGCCATTTTGATGGTTTGCACCAGTCAGTTTTTTTTACTGACCAGTTCTTTTGCATTTTTGGATAATGAAGAATTGTATTTGATGGCGAAATGGGTACCCAATTTCTTTGAGTATGTGCAAGGTAATATGCCTTATTCTGTGGCAAACCTGACATTTATGTGGTTGCCAGGAGAGTATTTTGGCAGTGATTTGTTAACCAAATACCGTTTGCCATCGATGCTAATGGGCGGCCTGACCTTGTTTATCACTGTGTACGTTGCCTTTTTGTTTAGCAAAAGCTATTGGACGGCAATATTATGTGGTTTGTGGATCTCTTTTTCCTCACAAGTTCAAATGAATGCACATTGGGGGATATCCAGTCCCATCGGTGCAATCGGTTTTTCGATTGTTGTTTTATATTATTTCTACTATCTTAGCCGTTCAATAAAACCTTTAAAGGCTAAGGATTTCCTGATTTGTGGCTTGATTACTTTGCTTTACTTGTTTTTTCACAGCGACCTGCTTGTTCAGCTTTTCAGCCTGTCAGTTGTTGTTACCTGCTATTGGTTTTGGGCCAATCTTAGACAGCATTCAATGCCAGTTGCGTTGGGACAAACACTAAAAGCCACATCACCCTTCTGGCTTTTCCCTATTGGTTTTTTTTGTATGATATATGTTATTCCCGAAATGATGAAAAATGTCGGTATTAGACCACATCAGCGTTCTCTGTTTTTTTCGACATCGAATTATAGCGGTGACATTAGCGGATTTTTGTCGTTTTATTCGAATGGTTTTTTTGAGGTTTTTCGTCGTACCCTGCTCAATAATGTTTTTCAGAGTAAAGCCTCTTATTGGTTTTATTTATTGTCGGAGATTGTATTTATTGCAGGATTTGTTAGCTGTTTTTTTGACAAGATTCAATCCAATGCCAAGCCATTAAGGTTTATTTACAGCTATATATTTATGGTGGTATTGGTGCTTTTTGTGCTGAACATATTTGACCTTCATCAGTTGGGTTTACCAAGGTACAGTTTGTATCTTATCGTACCAATTATTATTGCGATTGTATTAAGTTTCGCTGGTTGGATAATACCTATCACTAATGCATTATCAAGCAAATCACAACTTACGACGGTAGCGGGGTATAGCGCAATTTTGTTGTTTACATTATTCGCTTTAGCCAAAGAAAGCACGGTACGCTTAAAGAGTATCGAGAATAACCAAAAAGTCACTCAATTGCTTCGTGGTGATTATGACTTGGTGTTATCTGATAGTCATTTTATGGCGATGTTTCAAAGCTATTTCACCTCTCACGGCGAGACGTTGAGAGCACTGGGGCAAGGCACGCCCAACAGAGTTAAACAACCGCCTGATGAGGCTTTGACTGAAAAGCTGCTCAACAGCTATCATCGTATCTTAGCGGTGACTGCTTTTGTGCCTGTAGATACCAAAGGTGACAGTAAATCATGGGGATATGAAGGGTATGAATTGATACCTGAGCATTATTGTAAGTCATCTTCTGACAAGAGTGGCAGACTGCTACTGGAAGTATGGAAGCGATGTAAATAAGCGACGCTTAACTGAAGGTGTTTTGGCCTTATCTGTCAGCTTCGGGCGAAGCTGACAATGATTTTTGTCACTGAGGGAACTCCACGAATTGCAGCTAAATCTTTTATCTGAACTGTGAGTAAGTGAAGTCAACTATAAACAAAAAGACTTTCCTTCTATGGCTTGAATCTGGGTGTTTTAAAAATAGCATTCAGTGATACTGCCAGTGGTGATGATTTTACACAAGAGTTTATCCGTAAAGTACAACCGGATACGCTGGTGATGAACAGTCAAGTATGCCCGCTTTTGGGTCAGAGTCATCAGGCCAGCACAGATAAATCCTCCGCATACCATAGGGATGATACCACCTTGCGTATCCACTGCGAATTACTGATGTTGTTACAAACAGATTGATATTTTCAATGCAACACTATATTATCATTTTTTTTTTATGTTATAGGGTGTTTAGGTGGAATTCAGGCGGGATATACAAGGGTTAAGGGCGTTAGCTGTAGTAATCGTTATTCTTTTTCATGCCCAATTTGATTGGATCAAGGGAGGCTATATTGGTGTTGATGTGTTTTTCGTTATTTCAGGCTACCTTATAACTCTTGGTCTGCTTCAAAGAAAAAAACACTCATTTGGCCAGTTTTATGTTAGGCGTATCCGAAGGTTATTCCCAGCCCTTATGACAACTATTACATTGACTCTAGTAGCTTCCTTTGTAGTGATGTCTGCAGTGGACTTCGCTCAAACAGCTAAATCTGTAATTTACGCAACAGCCTCTTTTAGTAATGTTGGTTTTTGGTTTGATACAGGCTACTGGGATAGCGATGCACACTTTAAGCCGCTCCTTCACACTTGGTCACTAAGTGTTGAAGAACAGTTTTATCTACTTTGGCCTCTAATGGTTATATCATTGCTTAGGCTGGGGAAAACTGCACTCATCATTACATTAGTCATACTGATATCTTTTGGTATCATTGTTGCTGAACTCTACATTGGTCATGACTCCGCAGCAGTGTTTTATTTAACGCCGTTTCGCGCTTATCAATTTGCAATTGGGGCATTAGCTGCTACCTTCATAAGCGTAACGGGACGCAATCGTCTTTTCAATGAGGGACTGCTTAACGACGTCGTGGTTTTTCTGGGGCTAGTGATGGTGTTGGCTCCAGCTGTTCTTTACGACGGGAGTGCTAAGTACCTTGGTGCACTAGCATCAATTCCATGTATTGGTGCTATTTTGCTTATAAGTGCAGGCAAATCAAATAGTGTAGGAAGGCTCATCAATAACCCAGTAACAACTCATATAGGGGCGCTCTCGTATAGCCTTTATCTCGTTCACTGGCCGTTATTCGCACTTTATAATTATTATATTATCCGCAAACTGACGTTGTTGGATCAGGTTGGACTTATCGTCACCACCTTCATTTTAGGCTCGGCACTTTACTACTTAGTAGAAAATAAATTTCGTAAGGCGAGCAAGACTGAGGGAAAGCGTGTTTTTTCAGGCGCAGAGTTCAGCTTGCTTATGTCGGGCTTCATGATCGTGATCATAGTCGTTGCCGCTCATGGTTGGGCGAATGATAAAACACTAGTCAGAAACATAGGAAAGACTGTCAATATAGAACAGCTACTTGAAAGAACGCTTACTACCGAACAGAAGTATCGTTATTCTCTACTGTCGGACCGATGTCACAAGAATCGAACATCCTGCTTTAAATCCAGTACACAACAAGATAATATCCTAATATTGGGAGATAGTCATGGGATTGACGGATATAACATCATGCAACAACTTTATGGTGACGCAAACATTATTCTTGGAGCAACAAACGGCTGCGACGCCTTCATAAATGCCGATGTGTTATACAAAACAGAGGAGAGAAAAAAGCGGTGTAGGCTAGATAATAAGCTTTTATTTGAAAACGTATCCATGTTTTCAAATCTTGATCTTATCGTTTTCAATGCTAATTTTGTGACGGCAAGCATTCCATTACTTAAAGAAACGATAGATTACATTCGGACAGTATCGAAAGCTGACATAGTGTTATTCAGCAACAGCCCGATCTACGTGAGTCCGTTACCATTGATCATCCGAAGGGAAAAATTGACACTTGCATCAAGAAACATACCTGAAAAATATTTGCATCCTGCGTTTTGGGATACACACACCTCCCTTAAAACTTTAGCTCAATCTGAACGCATTATCTTCATTGATAAATCTGACTATTTTTGTCCTAAACACGTATGTAGTTTAGCCAAAGGGGATAATCCCATAGCCTTAACGAGTTATGATAAGCATCATTTAAGCTTAGAGGCTGCAACAGAGTACGGTCAGTATCTTCGATCGTTATCATTGAGTGAGCAGTTGAAAATGGGCTCTTTTGATACCCCCGGTCCTTCAGCAAAAGGCAAATCAGATACAGTGTCTAACAATGGTGTGGCGTTTGAGGGTATTGAACCTGATGACTGGATCTTTTTAAAAGGAAAAGGAATTGGAAGCTCACAGGGTATGCTTATTGAGCTTGAACAGGGCGGATCGGCGTTGGGGTTCAACACAAAATACCCCGTCGCAGCAGGGGATAACTATATAGCATCAATAGCGGTTAAACTCACAGAGCCTGTTCTGTTAGGCTTTCGCATAGCGAGGTACTGTGGCGGGGGGCCTATAGAGCAGACAGTAAGAACATATGACTTAAAAGCTGGTGATCACGAACTTGAAATTTCCCATATTTTTAAACATGCTCAAGGCTGTGCACGGCTAACTTTGACATCAAGAAAAACGCCGATATCATTTTTGCTGAAGTCAGCTGTTTTAGTCAATAGGCAGGGTAAATAAACTATCTCAAGTCTAACACTGGGTATTTAAAAAATGAAACTTGGTGGGTGAGTTCATTAAATGGGAGCTTCATCATGCTGATGTCTCTGTGATGTGGGCGCTATCATGGCCTTGGCTGAAAACGTAATTTTGTGGTTGTGGAAGATGCTGCACAGGCAATTGACAGTTATTGCTGGGGAAGGGGGCTAGAGCCCAGGGCGAGATTATGCTTTGTTTGATTTTTGACCAAACAAAATCTCTGCTCTAAATTTAGCATCCCAACATGCTCGTTGCATTTTTCCTGCAACACTATCTTTTAGCGAATGTGATTTTATCAAATTCAATAATTTACGCCTGATTGTAGTTAGGTTTCTAGCTCCATCATCAGCATAAATTTGACATTCATCTTCTCTAAATGTCACATCTAATACCCAGTGCTGGCTATTCTCAATAGCCCAATGCCGACGTATATATTTTGCCGTGATTTCTACGTCTTCTTTTAATGACGTTATGTAATACGAAGTCTCTTCCTCTGTTTTGTTTTTTAGTTGCCGAGTTCGTTGTACTTCCACTACGGCAAAGCTATCTTTAAATTTTTCCGTTTCATCAAACCAATCTGTTATCGGT
>JBLGCB010000156.1:0-13002 GCA_047617105.1 Phenylobacterium sp.
CATCGGCTCCACCGACCCGGCCAAAATTCAGAGCAGCAAAGAAAACGTCGACTTTATCCTCAGTAACCTCGTCGTACAAATTGACTACCTCAAAACCTTAGCTGCCGGGATCGATACTGGTGGGCTGTTAGAACAGTTTGTCAGCGAATACACCCAAGGGGCTGTTCTGCTTAATGGAGACAATAATTTAATGACCATTAAACTCGAACAGCTGAGTCAAAATGAACTCGCCAAAACTCAACTGGTAGAAGCGGAAGAGCAAGTGAATCAAGCCACCAGCTTCCTCGATGATTTGCTTAGCGCTACCGACCAGCAGTTTAATGTTTTACAATCAGAGGTACTTGATAACGTCAACGGCAGTAAATCCCGGGCTTGGTTGGTGATGGTCATATTAATTTTAGTCGCCACCGTGCTGGCTTTTTTAACCACCAATGCCATGTTAACGCCCTTATCCGGCATTAACCGGGTGCTTAATTATATGGCACGTGGTGATCTCACCCGTAAATTAACCGTCGGCTCTGCCGATGAATACGGCGAGTTGTCCAGTAATGTCAATAAAATGGTCGATGACCTCACAGCGCTAATCCGTCGAATCAGCCAAAACGGCGAAAAATTAACCATCGCAGCAGAACATTCTAGCAATGAAGTTTCTCAGATGTCGGCGACGATTGAAGAGCAAAAACATCAAATCAATGAAATCACCGACATCACCGATTCGTTAAATCAAAGTGTCGATTACGTCACCAAACAAGCCAATACCGCCGCCGCTGAAATGCTGCAAGCGCTGGAACAGAGCCAACACGTTGATAATATCGCCCAGGCCAATAAACAGCGTATCAGTGAGCTAGAATTTCAATTAGAAGAAACTACCGGCGTTATTGATAAATTACAAATAGAATCCAACAATATCGGTGGTATTATCGAAACTATTCAAGGTATTGCTGGACAAACCAACCTGCTGGCCTTAAACGCCGCCATTGAAGCAGCCCGAGCGGGTGAACAAGGTCGTGGTTTTGCGGTGGTCGCCGATGAAGTACGCTCGCTGGCTGGACGCACTCAGCAATCGACCACAGAAATCCAAAAGATGATTGAAAACTTACAAAGCCAAACCAATTCGGCGGTAGGAGATATCACCAAAGGTAAACAACAAGCCACCGAGTGTGTCAAATACACCGACGAACTGACCCAATCACTGGCGATGATCAACGAGGCGATTAACCGAATGCATGGCATGAGCGCAGAAATCGCCGATGCAGCCAGGCAGCAGCTGGCACAAAGTAGCCAGATCACCAGCCACGTATCAGACGTGGTCAAAATCGCCGATCAGAATGCCGAAAAATCTCAGGCCACCTTACAATACAGCGCCGAGGTTGCGGCACTGGCCGATGAATTGAATAATTCGGTCAATACATTTAAGGTTTAACATTTCATCGCGAACAATAAGCCAAAGTGCTGGAAATAGTCTAATATTGTAGGGTGCGCATTGCGCCAGCTTGTGTGAAAAGTCTGATTCACCGTAGGATGTGGTAGAGCCTAAGGCGAAACCCATCAGAATTTGGCAATAAACCGCGATAGTGCGCTGCTATCGCCAACAAATGATG
The DNA here is from genome assembly GCA_047617105.1 of Phenylobacterium sp. Classification (GTDB taxonomy): domain Bacteria; phylum Pseudomonadota; class Gammaproteobacteria; order Enterobacterales; family Alteromonadaceae; genus JABSOG01. Next base: position 1,602 of record JBLGCB010000156.1, read on the forward strand.
GGTTTCGCTGCGCTCTACGCCATCCTACGACAGTTTTCACACAAGCTGGCGCACCCTACGACATTTCGTAAGAAATTCGGATATTATTAAATTTTCACAACTTAACCATCACCTTCAACCATATCAGCCACCAAAAGAATTCGACAGCCCATGGAATTTTACAAACAACTACTAGAGCTATTTAAAAAGATTCATGACAGTCATCGCTTTGCCGATGTCTTGCCTACGCTCGAAAACGACATACTCAGCCTGTTTGACGCCCAGCGTATGACCATCTACCAGCGTAATCGCTTTAGCCGAGACATTGTTTCACGTTTTAAAACTGGTGATGAGATTAAAGAAATCCGCTTGCCCATCGGCCCCCAGTCACTGGCGGGTTACGTCGCCTTAAGTCTGCGACCGCTGTTACTCAAAGACGCCTATGACGAAGACGCTTTAAAAACCATTCATCCGAAATTAAAATTTGCCCGACGTTATGACAAGGCCACCAACTTTCGCACCAAAAGCGTGCTGATTGTCCCCATCCAAGATAACGGGGTGTTATTGGGCGTGATCCAATTTATCAACCGTAAAGATGGCACTGCATTTGGCGAACAAGATGCCCGCAAAGCGATCGAAATGTCGTCGTTGTTGGCGCAAAAATTCCGTTACGAACTTGGTGGTACCAAAGCCCCGTTTGATTATCTTTATCACCTCGGCGCGGTAGTCAAAGAACAACTCGAATTTATCCATCAAGAAACCAAGCTCGATGATCAATTAAGAAAATTAATCGACGATTACAAAGTCAGCAAAGAGCTGATTGGCTTATCCCTAGAAGTCTATTATCAAGTGCCTTTTTTAAGTCATGATGAAGCCAAGTATCATGTGCACGTCTCCAATGACAAACTCAACCTTAACTATCTGCAAAAGAATAATGTCGTGGTCATCGCTGATGCCAACGAAGAACCGATAATCTTAATGGCAGAACCTAACGACGGTGACTTATTACTCGAAATAGAATCCGCGACCGGCATTGTTAACTACAGTATTTGCGTGGGTGTGCCAGAGGACATCAACCGTTATCTCGGCACTCAGCTGCCTTCTGCCAGCAACATCGGTGAAATGGGCGATATTCTCGGTGAAATTGAAGATGACCTGATGGTCGACGATTCGATGACCGATGATGACGGCCTCAATGAAGAGGCGCCGGCGGTGGTTAAACTGGTTAATCGGATATTACATGACGCCGTGCAAATTGATGCATCAGATATTCATATCGAACCGGCCAAAGGCAAAAACCCAACCCAGGTCAGAATGCGCGTCGATGGCGTGTGTCAAAAAGTGATTGAAATTCCGGCCAGCCACCAACCTGCCACCGCAGCACGAATCAAAATTATGTCACGACTGGATATCGCCGAAAAACGTTTACCCCAGGATGGTAAATTCACGGTAAAACTAGGACAACATGCGGTAGAAGTGCGGGTAGCAACCATTCCGACGGTATTTGGTGAAGGTATCGTGATGCGGATATTGGCCACTGGCGGCGCCATGCCTTTTGAGAGCTTATGCTTATCAACAATCAACGACACCATGTTACGTCGGCTGATCAAACATCCCCATGGTATTTTGTTGGTGGTGGGACCTACCGGGTCAGGTAAAACCACCACATTACATGCGGTATTGGGCGAATTAAACACCCCAGAGAAAAAAATCTGGACCGCTGAAGATCCGGTAGAAATCACCCAACCAGGTTTACAACAAGTGCAGATGAACAACCGTATCGGTTTTGATTTTGCCACTGCACTGCGTGCGTTTTTACGAGCCGATCCAGACATCATCCTGATTGGTGAAATGCGTGATAAAGAAACCGCCCATGCCGGGGTTGAAGCTTCTTTGACGGGTCACTTAGTGTTATCTACCCTACACACCAACTCAGCGCCAGAAACCATCACCCGATTGCTTGATATTGGCTTAGACCCAGTTAACTTTGCCGACGCCATAATCGGTATTTTGGCTCAACGTTTGATTCGAACTTTATGCAAAAGCTGTAAAGAAGCTTACTCGCCTGAGCCAAAAGAAGTCGACTTTATTCTCCGTCATTATGGCAAAGAATATATTGATGAACTTAACATCGACTGGGATACGCTCCAACTTCATAGGGCCAAAGGTTGTGCCAAATGTAATGAAACTGGCTATAAAGGCCGGGTGGGTATTCACGAGTTATTGCCGATATCCAGTGAAAATAGAAATAACATTTACAGCTCTGCGACGGTAGAAGTGATTGCTAAGCAAGGGATTAAAGATGGTATGAGAACCCTAGTGCAGGATGGAATTGTCAAAGTCGTGACCGGCATGACCGACTTTAAGCAGTTGCAGACGATTAGTACCTTGGAGTGATTGAGTAGACTTTATGGGCGGGAAGCAGCTAGCTGCTGCTTTTGCGCCACATAGTACTTGCCACCCAATCCGCCAGCGGCTAACCTTGATCATACATACTTGTTAACTCGCCTACTATTTTTAATGACAAAATTTAACCCACTCTTTTTTACCTTGCTGTTTTTTCCATTATTGAGCGTTAACGCAGTGGCGAAGCACAAACCCACCATCACCGAACACCCACAATGGCGTACCGTCTCACCAGAAAATACCCTCTACATGGAAACCGCCACTGGCCGTATTGTCTTTGAGCTTGCTCCGCAGTTTGCACCACAACACGTTAAACACATTAAACAGTTGGTCCGTTCAGGCTTTTATGATGGTCTGACATTTTATCGGGTGATCGAACAATTTGTTGCCCAGGGCGGCGACCCTGATGATAAAAGCTCCAACCCACTGGCCAAAAAGAGCCAAAAACCCGAATTTGAGCGAACCATCAATCCAGCCACGCCGTTTACTGCGGTTCAATCACCAGAGTGGCGCGCCGACCGAACCGGCTTTATCGACGGTTTCGCGGTAGGCCGAGACAATAAAAACAACAAAGAGTGGCTGATCCATTGCCCGGGTGTGGTCAACTTAGCACGTGGCAACGCCACCGATAGCGGCACCACCGATTTCGCCATTATGATGGGCCAATCACCCCGCCACCTCGACCGCAATATGTCTGTCTTTGGCCGGATCATTTATGGCGGCGAGCATCTTAATCACCTCAACCGTGGCGACATCGCCAATGGCGGGGTAATCGACGACCCCAATAAACGCAGTAAAATTATCAAAATGGTTATTGCCGCCGATTTACCTGAGGCCCAACAGGCGATAATAAAGGTTGAAAATAGCCAGAGTGATCAATTTCGCCAATCATTGGCCCGCAGTCGCCAACGTAGCCACGAGTTTTTCATTAACGAAGGCAATGGGGTGTTAGATATCTGCTATATCAAACTCAAGGTCAAAGTTAAGACAAAGGGAAAAAAGTCTTAAAATCAATATCTTACCGAATTAGAGTTAAGTAGGAAAAAGCCATCAATCAGGGGTCCAAGCTTGCTTTTCTATAACATTAATTTTACATTAGATGATTATTAACCAGCGAAAGGACACCGAACTCGCAAAATTATCGCGCCGGTCTACGGCAAATTAAGGAGTCACTATGAAATTTGATACTCTAAGACTGAAAATTTTAGCGTTTGTCGGGGGCCCGATTCTAATCGGTTTAATTTTAGGCTCATTTTTACTGGTCAGAGTCATCGGTGACTTAACCGAAGAGGCGGTCAAAGCCAAAGTCAGCAGCCAAGTACGCTCAGAAGCACTTAACGTACAGAGCTATTTTGAACAATATGGCCAACTGGCCAAAACCTTTACCCATTCACCGTTTTTCCTGAGCTGGTTTGAAAGCCATAACGAGCGCGGTGCCGACATGTCAACCGTGGCCGATTATGACTTAATCAATAACAACTTCATCCGCCTCAGCGGTAGTGACAAAAATATCCTCTCGGCGTTTTTCGCCTCAGCAACCACTTTTGAATACTTCCGTGAAAATGATATCACCGGTGCCAATAAAGACTATTACGCCAATAAACGCCCTTGGTATACCAACACCGTCGCCAAAAACAAATTTTATGTCGGTTCACCTTCTGCTGATCAAACCACCCAAATCGTCTCCTCGGTGATCCAATCAAGCGTTCGTAACAAGAATGGCCAGCTGGTCGGGGTCGGTGGGGTTGATTTAGATCTAGGAGAAATTGGCAAAACCATTAACAAGCTCAAATTTGAAGGCGAAGGTTACGCCTTTTTACTTGATGATGCCGCCAAAATTGTCCATTTCCCGGCGCTTCAGCGATTTAAAATAAAGACAAAAAGAATTGATGGCGACGGCGAACTGGTCAAAGACAGCAATGGTAACATTGAGATAGAAACCACCAACATCAGGCCAAATCATGCCATCGCTGAATTTGATAACCATAAGACCACCGACGGATTCAGGGACCTGACCAACCAGTTTAACGGTCAAGAAGGTTACGGCGAAGTCACCTTTATGGCTGAAAAATACTATGTCGTCTATCAACCCGCCCAGTTAGATGTGCCTGAAATGAACTGGACCTTAGGGTTAATGATCCCCGCCGCGCTAATAGATGACCCCATCAGAAACGCGATGATCAAAACAGGTGCCTCTGTATTGTTGTTTATTCTACTCATATTAGGCTTGTTAATGTGGGTCGCCAGTTATATTACCAAACCCATTACGCTGCTCTCTAACGCCATGCAAGATGTGGCCGAAGGTGAAGGGGACTTAACCAAAATTATAGATGTTGATTCTGATGACGAAGTGGGCGAATTGGCCAGCCACTTCAATACCTTTATCTCGAAATTGCGCGGTTTATTGCAACAAACCAATGTTCACTCCACAGAGGTCACCGATACCTCAGATCATCTGAGCAAGGTCTCTACCGAAACCAATGAAAAAATTCAGCAAGAAAAAATTCAAGTAGAAACCGTGACCACAGCGGTCACCGAAATGGCGGCAACCATCCTTGAAATCTCCCGCAATGCCGCCGAAGCTAACGCGGCAGCCAGTGAAGCAGAGCAGCAAACCGCCTCTGGTTACAGCTTGTCGTCTGAGGCCATGGACGAAATGAACCACTTGGCCAAAAGTATGGATGAAGCGGTGGATACGGTTGCCGGATTAGGCAAAGAATCAGAAAGCATTGGTTCTGTGGTTGACGTCATCAACGCCATCGCCGAGCAAACCAACCTGCTGGCACTGAATGCCGCGATTGAAGCAGCCCGTGCGGGTGAGCAAGGTCGAGGATTTGCCGTGGTGGCCGATGAAGTGCGTTCACTGGCCAGCAGAACCCAAGAGTCGACCAAAGACATTTCTTTGATGGTCAGTAAATTACGGACAATCGCCCACGCTGCGGCAAACGTGATGGAAAAAGGCAAAAACCAAACCAACATCAGTGTAGAAAAAACCCAGCAAGTGCAAACCTCACTGAGTGCCATCAACCAATCAATTGCCACCGTGCAAGAACAAAGTAGCCATATTGCGGTCGCCACCGAAGAGCAAACTACGGTCGCAGAAAGCATCAACGTGTCACTGCACTCCATCACCGAGATGGTTGACAGCACCGCCCAGAATGCCGAGGACCTAGCGTCTAAAGCTGAATCTCTCAGCAGTGCCGCCAGTGATTTACATGTCATTGTTGATAGTTTTAAAGTTTAGGGTCCAAATCAATTCAAAATAAAGCGGGCCAATTGGCCCGCTCAAATCCTACCTCTGCGCCTGCAAATATCCACTATACTTAAAGTCAGTCCCGCCAAAAGGCCAAACCATGAAACAAGCATTTAAGCGAATGATCAGCAGAGCCGTTGCCGTGGTTAGCTTATACCTAAGCTTGTTATTCTCTTGCTTATACATTCCCCATGGTTTGGCCAGTCAGGCGCAGTTTATTCTTGACCATATCAGCCCAGAGTCAGGGTTAACGAATTCATATATACCTGAGGTTTTACAGGACCGACAAGGTTTTATTTGGGTGGCCACCATAGATGGTTTATTTCGCTACGATGGCTATGATTTCAAGCAATTCAGATATGATGCTGATGATCCGAACTCACTGGCCAATGACTATGTTGTCAGCTTACTTGAAGATAATCATGGTACGTTATGGGTGAGTACCCAGGGCGGTGTGCTGCATCGGTATAATGCTTTGGACGAAACTTTTATGCGCTTTACCATTGTCAGTACTGACCCCCATTGGTTAGTCACTGATCGCACTTTATCTCAAATGATCATCGGCCGGGATAATACGCTTTGGGTAGCAACAGTCGGTGCTGGCATTTATCGCTTTGATATTAATCAACAACGTTTTACCGACAACTTTCAACATGACCCGGATAACCCTCAGAGCCTAAGTGATAACAAGGTCATTACCCTTTTGCAAGATAGCCAAGGGATATTATGGGCGGGTACCAATAATGGTCTTAATCGTTTGGATGCAAGTAGTAAAAAATTTAAACGTTATCAACATCATCCAGACAATTCTGATAGCCTCAGCCACAACTATGTTTACACCCTGCTAGAAGATAAAAACGGCTTATTGTGGGTGGGTACCCTTGGTGGTGGTTTAAATCGATTTAACCGTCAAAGCGAGGTCTTTGAGCACTATAGACATGACCCTAACATTCCAAGCTCCCTTCCTGGCGACCTTATTTATACCCTTTTTGAAGATAAAACTGGTTCACTTTGGGTAAGCGTCTGGGATAGTGGTTTGCATCGTTTTGACCCGGTCAATAACCGCTTTATTTACTATCGCTTTAACCAGCCAGATAACGTTTCTGAACAGTTTAATCGTATTTTGTCCATCAACCAAGATCGCAGCGGCTTAATTTGGCTTGGTACCTGGGGCGCTGGATTGGGCAAATTTGACCCCGCCAACGAACGTTTTGGTTATGTCAGTCATTACTCCAACGACCCCAATAGCCTAACCCCCGGTGCGATATGGGCTATCACTAAAGATAACAGCGGTATTCTTTGGGTAGGCACATCATTTGGGCTTAACCGCCATGACAAAACGACAGACCAATTTAAGCACTATCAACATAACCCGGATAACCCCGAAAGCCTCAGCGATAATACTGTAGTATCAATATTTGGCGACTCAACCGGCAGATTATGGGTAGGCACCTCAACTGGCGGTATCAATCTGTTAAACCAACAGCAAAATGGTTTTACTCACTATCGCCATGATGAAGATAATATGAATAGCTTAAGCCACGATTTTATTGTCAGTATTACCGAGGATAACTCAGGGATGCTTTGGTTTGGTACTGCCAATGGCCTTAATCGATTTAACCCACAAACAAAAAACTTTACCCGCTATCATTACGATGCACAATCTGCACAAAGTATTGGTTCTGATTATATAAAAGCCTTATACCCAGGCAAAGATGGCAGCCTATGGGTGGGCACTAGTACTGGCGGACTCAATCAATTTCACCCGCAACAACAGACATTTACCCGTTATTTAAATGACCCCAATGATGACAATAGTATCAGCCATAATCATGTTGTATCCATTCACCAAGACCCTCAGGGGATATTGTGGCTTGGCACGCTTGGCGGGGGCTTAAACAGATTTGACCCACAAAGCAAAACATTTACCCGCTACCAAGAAAAACAAGGATTATCCAGCAACCGTGTTTTTGCCATATTAGATGATAACAAAGGCCAACTTTGGCTTGGTCTTGGCACGATTGGTCTGTCTTTGTTTGATCCGGCATCAACCACCATTAAAAACCATATAGGCATAGAAGCAAACTGTGGTACCAATCAGGGGGCGTATTTCCAAGCTGAAGATGACCAATTATTTTTTGCTGGCAATGACGGTTATTGTGCTTTTTACCCCGAAAATATTATTCAACCCAGTCAGCCGCCAAGTATCGCATTCACTGATTTTCAGTTGCTCAATAAAAGTGTGGCAGTGGCTACCGCTAACCGAGGCGCACGTTTTAAAAAAGTGATTAACCAGATCCAATCGCTAACCTTGAGCCACCAAGACAATGTATTGGCGTTTAAATTTGCTGCGCTGCATTACGCTAATCCTCAGCGAAATCAATATCAATATAAACTGCAAGGTTTTGATCAGAACTGGGTCAATACCAGCGCCAAAGACCGCCGTGCAACCTATACCAATTTGCCAGCAGGCGAATATACTTTTAAAGTGAAAGCCAGCAATAATAAAGGGCTTTGGAGCAAGCACAGTCGAGATCTAAAACTCATTATCAAACCCGCGCCCTGGCGCACTTGGTGGGCATATTTGATTTATGCCATGTTGGCTGGCGCAGTGGTGGCGGTGTTTTTTTATATTCAACGGCAAAAGGTCAGTTTTGAGCATGAGCGCTCAGTTAACCTTAAGCTCAAACAATTAGATAAGCTTAAAGATGAGTTTTTGGCCAATACCTCTCATGAATTACGCACCCCATTAAACGGCATTATTGGCTTAGCTGAATCGTTAATCGATGGGGTTGCTGGCCGCCAATCAAAATCTGGTTTGGCCAATCTGGGCATGATTGTCTCTAGCGGTAAACGCTTGTCGAATCTGGTCAACGATATCCTCGATTTCTCTAAATTGAAAAACCATAACCTCAATTTAACCCTGAGTCCGGTAGACTTATATAGCCTGACCGAGGTGGTGCTAACGTTGTCCAAACCGCTGATTGGTGGTAAAAAACTTGAACTGATCAATGCCGTATCAAACGACTTACCCGCGGCATTGGCTGATGAAAACCGTTTGGCGCAAATCCTCCATAATTTGGTCGGCAATGCCATCAAGTTTACCGATGAAGGTCAGATTCGCCTATCGGTAGAGATAATCAATCACCAACTCATGCTCAGCGTGGCTGATACAGGCATTGGTATCGCAAAAGACCAGTTTGAACGCATTTTTGCCTCTTTTGAACAACTCGAAGGTGAGGCCGAACGCCAATACAGCGGTACTGGGCTAGGATTGTCGGTCAGTAAACAATTGGTAGAATTGCATGGCGGCACTATCACCATTGAATCAGCCATCGGCAAAGGTTCAACCTTTGGTTTTAACCTGCCGATTGCTGAACAAAAAGCGCCCAGCAAAGCCATAGGCGAAAGCAAAGCCATAGGCGAAAGCAAAACCATAGCTGAAAGCAACAACCAAACTCTCTCTCGCTTACATCAACTTGAAAGCGATGATTTACCAGCCCCGAGCAGTTTAGCCAACACCGATGGTCAATTTCGTATTTTACTGGTCGATGATGAACCCATTAACCGACAAGTGTTACTGAACCATTTATCGTTGCAAAACTACCAGTTGATTGAAGCCTCAGGTGGTGAGCAGGCGCTAACAGCCATCAAAGAAGACGGCCCGTTTGATTTGATTTTGCTTGATGTGATGATGCCCAAAGTCACTGGTTATGAGGTTTGCAGCAAATTGCGCGAAAGTTATCCGGCCAATGATTTGCCAGTAATATTTTTAACCGCTAAAAATCAGGTCGCTGATATGGTGCAAAGTTTTGCCGTGGGGGCCAATGATTATCTCAGCAAACCGGTGAGTAAACATGAATTGTTAACCAGAGTCGAAACCCACCTTAAGTTTTTAGATATTCACCGTAATTTGGAGGGCAAAGTCTTTGAGCGTACCCTTGAACTTGAGCAAAAAAATCGACAAATTATCGACACCCAACAACAACTGGTGCACGCAGAAAAAATGTCATCACTGGGTACATTAACCGCAGGTGTCGCCCACGAAATCAATAACCCCAATAACTTTGTTCATGCCAGCAGCCAAAACCTCGAAGTTGACCTTGCCCGTTTTCAGCAGTTTCTGCTTGATTTGGCCGGTGATGATGCCAGTGAAGCGATTCTTGACAGCTTTCGGGCACAATTCAAACCGCTTTATCAGCATTTGACCACCATCAGAAATGGCGCACAACGGATTAAAATCATCGTTGAGGATTTACATAGCTTTACTCGGCTTGATTCTACCGGCAAAGACAAGGTCAAAATCACCGACTTACTGCAATCGACGATTAACCTAGTACAAACCCAATTTGCCCAAGTGGCAGAATTTACCACCGACTTCACCGCTAACCCTGAACTTGAATTGCACTGTTATCCCGCTCAACTCAATCAGGTGTTTATGAATTTAATTGTCAATGCTTGTGATGCCATAGCAGCACGTCAGAAAACCTCGAACGCAGCTGGGCAAGTGATGATTGGTTGTCGGCTGATTGATGAAGTGATTGAAGTGTCGATCGCAGACAATGGCTGCGGTATGACAGACGAAAGCAAAAACAAGTTATTTGAGCCGTTTTACACCACCAAAGAGGTTGGCCAAGGCACCGGGTTAGGTTTGTCGATATCCTTTGGTATTATGCAAAAACATGGCGGCGAGATACGGGTTGAATCTGAGTTGGGGGTGGGCACGACGTTTTGGTTGCGGTTGCCTTATGGCGATGTTTAAATCGGAGAGAGTTCTATCACTTTTTCCTTTTTCCTTTTTCCCTTAAGCAAAAGCCGCGGCAAAATTTTGCAACTCTGGTAGGTTGTCTGGTGTTTTGGCCTGAACAATGTCTTCATTGATTCTCAGAATCACAGATTTAAATACTTCGGTGTTGTTTTTCAATCCCTGTTTTTTCATTAAACTGACTATTTCTGCAACACTTTTCTCATTAACTTTCATTGAGAGCCGCTTCGATGCTTTGGCATTGCCAATGTCCATTGCCAACAACTTTTTTAAATTCTGCTGAGGGTATCTCTCAGTACTTAATGCATGTAGATAATACAAAATAAGCGCTTTACTGAAGCTATCGCTGAGTGAGCCATCAATTTTCATTGTAGCCAAATTTAATATATCGAGGTAGTGTGCAGGCACTCGGATATCAATCGGTTTTTTGACTTTACGATATTCAGCTTTTACTTTAGCTGTCGATTGGGCGGGAATACCAACAACCTGATGGCATTGATCACAGACAGCGGCAAGAATACCTTTAACTGTCCCACTCTTATCACTAAAATCAACATCTCGTAATAAGTAGGTCGCATGAGTTAAACCACAATCGGCGCAAATGATTTGACACTCTTCTCCTTCTTTCACTATTTTCATACTTATACACCACTCTCATGAACGCTAATAAAAATAACATTCGGGTCGATAAAATAAAATTTGATATACCATTTTTGACCATCTTTAAAAGGCTTCAGAATATGCACATCCACAGACGCAACCTGATGATGAGGTCTGGTCTCGTAGTCATTCCCTGACGTCTTCTTAATCAGTTCAATAACAGTTTCTTCAGATAACTGTTCACATTGAAAAAGGTTTTTAACATCAATATCTTGTCTTGCCTCGTGAATGTAAGCACCTTCCTCAAGACACTTAATCGCCTTTCTCTTGATCTGGTTAAAGCCCATGCTTACAGTTAGCATGTTCATATCGTACTCAAATTTTCGTACAAACAGGTT
>JBLGCB010000157.1:0-13001 GCA_047617105.1 Phenylobacterium sp.
CGGCACATGCATCGATTGTCGAATGTAAATAGGTCCCTTGCGGAAACCCGCCAAATCCTTATCATTGATGATGCCCGCAGTGACACAAGGTTGAAATAGCGCGGTATACCATTCGGTTAAACCAACCCCCAGCAAAAATTCTAAATCCAGTTCATCCTGACTGTCATGAGCTTCATTTAACAGTGCTTTGACCTTATTAAAAGCATCGAAATAACCTCTGGCTGCTAACGCATCCTTTTGCTCTTTATCTTCTTTTAAGGTTTCTGGTGACCAACCCCCTAGTGACACTCTGGCAATCAATTCAGGCGTGACTCTATAACCCTCAATTGACAGCGAATTATAGGCATCACTGACATATAGCGCACTGACCATTTCAAAGGTGCTGGCAATATCCCGCTGATGAAAATCGTAAGGCGGTTCGATGCCTTCAAACACCTCAATCACATCCCCGCGCATTTCTTGCCATAACAACCTTACCCGAATACTTGAAGGTGACTCGCCCCGTTTCATACCAATTTTTAATGGCGGCACCACAAATGGATTCACGGCTTTGACCTGACTGAACCCTGCCCCTTGAAGAATGGTGGTTAAATTACGGCTTTCGAGTTTCATACCCACCGCCTCAAAACCACCAATCAAGCGATTGCCCGAACTGAGGTTTTTGGTGGTTAATAGCGCCTCAGAAAGCGCATCTGGCAGCGCCATTTGCAAAGCCAATTGGGTGCTTAGCGGATTGAATTTAAAGGTATTTGGTGCCGCTTCTACCAAGGCACTTTCTAATGAGTGAACATTTAAGCCATTGACTTTAATGATTTTAAAGGGGATTTTGTTACTACCAAGAATCAACAAACTCATGCCGTTAGGCAAGTTTGCAGTGGTGCAGCTATGATTTTTGGCATAAACAACAATTTGCTTCGCCAAAGCATTACTGCCAGTATGCAAATCTAGAGAAGCTTCTGGTGAAAGCCAATAATCATCACCGACTTTATTTTGCACATATAAGGCGATAAATGTCCAAACAGATTCATACCACAAGGCAGACTCTCCGGCTTTTTGCGCCATTAAGTCACCGTCCAGCAAATACCAACCCTTGATGATAAGCTTCAAATAGCCCTGTTGAATCAACAAAGTACGTTGTCGCTCACTGATAGATTTAGCATTTAAAATATTGCCAATCGCCGATTGCCCCGCCACTGCCAGCGCCTCAGCCAGTTTTTCATTGCCTGTTTTAGCCATGTTATTTCTTTACGCTCTAGTCTCACCACCGTATAGACAATACTAGCGTTTACGTGCATGGATTACTAGCGTTTACGCGCATGAACTACTAGCGTTTACGCGCACAAACTACTAGCGTTTACGCGCACGAACTACTAGCGTTTACACGCAAAAACCAATAAAACCTTAGCCTATTGGCATTCACCACAGATCTAAATCAGCAAATGACTCTGCTACTTTGGGGGTAAACCACTGCTCAAATAAGCACACTTTTTGCCAACCAAATTGCTCCTCGGGGGCCACCAGGTACAGTGAATATGGACTCTGACAAGAAAAATCCAGCAAGGTCACCAGCCGACCTGAGCGTAAATGCTCAACCACCAAAGAGCTGTTGGCCATCACCACACCGCGCCCTTCCACCGCACTTTCAATCAGCGGCACGGCATTGCTCGATTGAATAATCGGTTTAAGCGAATCGCGGTCAACCTTCATTTGTTGGCAATACTGTAGTAAACATTCCTGAATCCCCCGGCTGGTATCGTCTATCCAAGGCAAAGCAAAAACCTGCTGTACATTGGTGATATCAATGTCTTTTACCAGCGCTGGGCTGGCGACAAATATCAAATTATCATTGAGAATTTTTTTCTCCACCAGACCTGTATAACCGCCCCGGCCCATACGAATGGCCAAATCAATATTGGACTGCTTAAAGTCAACAAGTTCATTGGCTGGTGCCAACTGCACCATGATATGGGGATGTAATTTTTGAAATTCCTGCAACCGAGGGATCAGCCATAATGAGGTAAAAGAATGCAAAGTAGACAGCCGCAATACATTGGGTTCAGGGTCGCCACTGACAGCTTGAATACCATTGCTCAGCTCTTCAAACCCACGCTGCATATAGGGCAGTAATTTACTGCCCTGCTCTGTCAGCACTGTTTGTTTGCCGCTGCGATCAAATAACTTCAATTGCAGGTTTTGTTCTAACTGACGAATTTGCTGACTAACCGCAGCTTGGGTCACATTAAGCTGCTCAGCGGCGCGTTTAAAACTCTGGTTTTGAGCCGCAGCCAGAAAGGTTTGTAATGATTTTAATGGTGGTAAGTATTTCATGACTTAAGTTTTTCTTAACTGTAGTTAATTTTATATCGTTTGTTTAACGCCCGCGTCCGCACTAATCTATTCATCAAGCCAAGGCCAAGCAGAACCTAAACTAAACCTTAAAAAAAAGCCTTAAACAGCCAATAAATTCCAATGGAGTTATGATGAAAAAGTTCAGTAAAAATTCAAGCCAAAGAACAGTATACAGCGCAGTAAGTAAAGGTATCGTAACCAGTATAGTGTTATTTTCAAGCTTCGCCAATACGGCTATTGCAGGTATTGATTCTACGAGCCAAAGCCAAATAGATAAGGTATACACCAGCAAAGGTTATCCATACAAGAATCTGCTCAATCGCAGTAAACAAGTTAAGATTTTCTATCGTCAAGATGATAACAATATCCATTGTCGGGTTGAAGTGGCTGTGGGGGATACAATCGTAAAATCAGCCACCAACGCAGTGAATCTGCAATCATTTGAGGATACGCCGCTGTCGAGCTGTATGTCTCGTGATCAGGCCAAACAGATATTGGCCAGTACGTTTTGATGTCGAAACTCGGTGGACATAGAAGGTTGTCCACCCAGCTTATTCTCTACCAAGACCCTAACATGGAGTCGATCAACTTCTCTCTGGCATTAAGGATTTGTCCGGCAACCCCTCTAACAGCCAATCGCAAATCTTCAAAGGGATGACCGTAATCATTCAGTCTGATATTCAAATCTTTTTTGCTGACATCGACCCATTGCCCATAATCAGCGGGCACTTTTCTTAATGGCTCTATCTCTTCAATGCTGTTGGCTCGGGCAAGGACGAAAAAACGATTATTGTGCGCCTCAGCCAACGCTGCCTTGGGGGCTTTTACATCGCTGAATGACAAAAACTCTTCATGACACCAGTTTTTAATCGGCGGTTTTGGTTGTTTAAAAATCTCTGGCTCCAGCAACTGCAACAGGGTAATGGCATTGCCTGAATGTTGACGAATACTGTCTTCGATATCATCACCACACTGAAGCTTTTTGTAATCAATAAAGCCGTGAATATCGGCTTGTTCAAGATATTTCGCCAATGTGCGGGCAATATAATTACTGGCTTCGCTGGCCGGATTGATGGCTTCTCCCCATTCGAAGAGAATCAAATCTTTATATCTTTGGTTGGTTGTGCAGGCATCTCGGTTTGTATATGAGATAAAGACATTATGCCAGTGGCCAATCACATGGCATCGACGTTGGTATTCTTGCTGGATATTATCAGGCCAGTGCTGATAACAAGACTGTTCAATCAAGGCTTCAGTGACTTGAAAATTGTCAGTGATATGGATAGATGATTCTCTGTCTTCATTAAGTTGGGCAAGACATTGTAAAGCCTGATCTTCATAGCCAGTATAACCATTGGTGATACGTTCAATTATCAACTTTGCTGCTCTGACCCGTTGAAATGCACCATGATAGTTGGGCTGATTTTGCACCTCAGCCATTTCACGCATACCAAAGGCCCGACGGATATCAATTTCAGCCACGTCACTCACCTGCTGTTGAGCAAAAACGGTGATTAAACGCTTATCTTCAGCGCTGATGCTCATTTATCGACACTCTTTTTCGTATCACTTTCAGAATCGTTTTCTGTGGTTTGTGAGGTTTCTAAGGTATTGTACTGTCGACGCATCGCAGAAAGTTGTCTCTTAAGCTGAGTGTTTTCTCTTTTCAAAGCATCAGCATTAATGTCGTCGTCTTCTTGTTGTTTAACCTGTTCAAATATGGCTAATTGCCGTTCAATGGCTTTGAGTTCTTGTTCATCAGCAGGTATTGACGGGTTTAACATTTGCTTGCGTTTATTTAATTCCTTCACCGCAGGCAATTGGGCCAAATGTTCGAGGTAAGTGGGATCATGTTTTTCAATATGAAAGATTTGCTGATAAATTTTATCGGTAGACCAGCCAATGAAATCTTGCTGGCATTCGACTAATTCAAGGCCATTTTCTGCCCGGCGTAACACGCTAATTTCACCATAACTGGATCCACCGACCACCAGAGGACTGTGGGCAGTCATTATAAACTGAACGCTGGGAAAGTGTTTGCGCAGCAAATGAACAATTTTACGCTGCCATTCAGGATGAAGATGGGCGTCGACTTCATCAATAATAACAATCGCTTTTTGTGCCATGATTTGCTCTACCGACCGCTTTGTGTCACCGCCGAGGCGAACCAAAAATTGATAAATCAAACCGAACATAGCAATAACAGATAAGGTCCCCTGAGACGCCTGTTGAATCGTGATGGGATGACCAGGACTTGCCGGAGTCTCGACCAGAATCGAGAATCGACCGCCACCGATAGATCGCACTTGATAAATTTTAAACTTTTCGCCGGACAGTTGGTAAATCACCGATTCAATCAAATCAACTTGTGGTGTACTCGGGTTATCATAAGCATCACCAAATTTGCTGATGACCTCAATGCAAATTTCTGCCAACACCGTCGCAATGGTCGACTCAAAAGGCAGGTTATACAAAAAATGTTGTGCACCATGCTCAGCCAAGTCGGCGTATTTTCCCTGCGCCGTAATAGAGTTGCTTTCCCGGTTAATAAATCGGGCATCAGGAATGGCCAGTAACGGCACTTTTCCGATGGACTGCTCAAAAGCCACGCCGTCTTTATGTTCAACTTTCTCTGGTGTGCCATCACGCAGCAAGCCGAGCTTTAAATCCGCTAAAGTGTTGTCATTGCCGATCAATTCTCTTACTCGATCATTATCGTAGCTGAGCAATGCGACCAAGATATGTAACAGGTAACTTTTACCAAAACCATTTCGTCCTAGCATGATGTTGATATGGGGTGATAATTGCCAATCTACCGCAGCAAATATATTGGCTCCTTTGAAGTTGAGGGATTTGATTTCAATATTTGATTTGAGGTTTTTTTGCAGTAATGCTACTGCGCGGGCTTGGATGTCCGATTGGGCTATGACGGTTTTTTTGATGACTTCTTCGTTGAGGGTATTGATTTTACTGCTATTTTTAGCCTCTTTTATTGAAATTTCGTCTAATTGCTTTTGCAAGTTCCGCAACAACTCTCCAGCACTCCTATTATCAATCTTTTTAGACCTCAAAAACGGCACAACCCTCAAAAAAACCACCCCTACACCAACACCAATACCGGTAAATAAAACTAAGAGGTATACTAATTCAGTATTCATTTGATTCCATTGCTTATCTCTATGACTCACTTAATAGTTTTGACTGCTGTAACGCTATAATCCGCTAATTCCGGCCACATAACGTGGTTTAGGGAAATCATTCACCTGTCGTTATGAACAACCAGTTTCTCCCACTCTTTTAACATATCGCCATTAAACTGGCAATATGAAAACTCTGACTCTGCTTATATATCACCGTTTAAGCTCACCATCACCACACTACCCCGCCAGCATTGCCCTGCAACTCAATCGACTACCCCTGACGGTAATATTTAACCCCAAACCAAAACCATCGCTGATGCCCATTTAGCCTTGCTCAAACAGTTACACTCAGCCTACGATGGCGCGGACAAATACAATTTTCTGTTGATCAAATCCAGCGTCACCACAAAGTGTTTTAAAATATCATAACCTAAAATAGACAGCTCACCTTTCACCGGAGTCTCTGGTGAGGCAACAAAATAACCGACATTTTCCAAGGTATAAGGTCCAATTTTAAAATGGTTAGACACGTTGGCAAAAACTTTAAACTCATGTTTGGTGATCCCCACGGCACCCAACGACTTAGCCTCTTTACCGCGAATCTGCTCATATAACGGGGTATCTTTCACGCTATCATAAGGCAGCACCACTTTGGCGGAGTTACCGGTATCCAGTAACATGTCAAACGGCACGTTATCAATCGTCGCGGTGACAAAAAAATGCAAGTGACGCTTTATTAAAGGGATAGCACTGGCAGGGTCAAACACAAAGGCATTGGGTGTCGCTAAGCGCAAGCGTTTGTTGACATAATCAAACTGAATCACCCCGTGGGCAAGATAATCCATGCCAATGATCATATCAAACCATTTTGAATCGGGTAATATCATCAGATTCATTTTCTTTTTAAACAGACCCGGCAACTCAACGCTCACTCCACGACTCAAACTGACTTCTTGGCGACCCGCCACCCCAACAATCGTCGTTTTCATCTTTGAACGCCTCAGTCCCACCTTCTTTGCGGTCTTTTTGGCAATAAGACTCATGCTGGCACCAGTATCCAACATCGCCTTGACCGTTACCCCTTTAATTTTAACATCCACCATAATATGACGTTTGACCAGTTCAAAAGGCAACCACTGGGTTAATACTTTGGCAGATTCTTTGGCATGACTGACGCTAATCGATGTAAGGGTCATCAGCGTAAGCATCAGTGAGAAGATCACTGTTAATGGCGATAAAGGGCGTTTTTTCATGTTATTCCTATTTGTTATTGTTGGCTGACAGCTAATAGCTCGTCCAGATACACATTAAAAGCCCTGTTAAAAAAGTACCTATTTACATAGGTTATTGCACTCAATTTATCAATCTGAACCGCCGCTGTCAAATAAAGATGGATTATCACAATCTGACGTATACTCAGCATCGTCCAAGACAGTAAAGGTTTTTGTGGTTTGCGACCCAAGATGGCCTCAACCACTATGACCTGACTGGACCCTACCCTTTGAAGAATGGTGGTTAAATGACGGCTTTCGAGTTTCATACCCACCGCCTGAAAACGGCCAATTAAGTGATTGCCCTAACTGAGATTGTTGGTGGTTAATAGCGCCTCAGAAAACTCATCTGGCAGCGCCATTTGCAAAGCCAGTTGAGTGCTTAAAGGATTTAATTTAAACGTATTTGGTGCCGGCTATAATAGGGTCTGATAGTTGATTTTTGCTCGGATTAGCAGGCTCGTTAAGGGAAGGATCGTGTGGGAGGGCGATCCCTTTATCCTGGACTTGATTTCGTATTCTATAATTCAATCCAGCTCGCTTTTGCCACTTAGTTGACAGGGATAAATCGTGCCAATGTTGTATTTGGGATTAATTTTCATTGGGATTAATTTTCATTGCGAAAAATTTGAATGTATCGACGTAGGGTGGTCACGTCTTTTGTGCCCACGCGTAACGCACCAGCCAACGCCAAACCCCGTATATTCGTATAGGGTTGGTGATGCACGCCTAAAGAAAGGGCCAGTCTTTGGCTGCAAGGTCACGCGTGGGCACAAACGCTGTTGTGCTCCTGCACAGCGCCTCCCTCACATCCATGTAAGTGAAAAGCGTGACCACCCTACGCAAATATAAATAGAATTTGTCATGCAAACCATCCCAAGAAGATATCAAGAATAATTGTAAACTTGCTCGCAAAGGGCGATAACCGAGCAAAGCGTAAAAAGTAAGAATTGGCGATTGCATGTGGGTTGATTTTCCCTTATCTGCTTTTCGGATTGAGGCTCTTCATAAATTCAAATCAGAACGTACTTGTGCAATTGTTACAAACAACTTGTTTGGCGCATTAGCAAAAGCAGTAAAACCAAATTGCTGATAAAACGCCGCCACACCATCTTTTGCATCAACAATAATAAAAGGAAAAGCGACAATTTCACTGGCTGAGACCAACTTTTTTAGTGCATCAATTAATAGCCATTTACCAAAACCACCTTTGGCATAACGTTTGTCCACAGCCAAACGCGCAATTAATCCGCCCGCATAAGCATTATTATGTTTTTTTACCAGTGTTTTGGGTAAAGCATTAAAGTCAATCGGGGCCATGGTTAACGTATAGAAACCGATAATATGCTCGGGCATATCTTCATCTTCAAGAACAAACGTTCTGGTATTGTCTCTTACAGCTTGCTGGTTGGCCATTGTACATAGGTAATGATTCAGGGCTTTTACGCCACAATCAAATCGTTGCCGATTGTGTTTGCTTTTGTCCAGCGTGACTGAGATCATTTTTGACCTTTACTTTCATAGTCTTTAGCTGCTTGCTGTAAGCGCTCATTAGGTTCAATTGGCGCATCCAGTGCTTCAACTAACATCATCGCATCTCGTTGACTAAGTTTTAACGTGTGTTCTTGTGCCACTATTTTTTTTGCTTTTTCAATTGCAGCATTAACAACAAAAGAGTTAATGCTGGATATGCCTGTTATAGCTGCGGCTTGTAGTAAGAGCTGTTGCGTATCAAAATCAACTCTAGCGGTAATTCGAGGTAATGAAATGGTCATATTTTCTCCTGACTAATGCCTCATGGTGAAACATAAATCAGAGTATGGCATTGCTTACCTTCTTAGTCAATATGTGGCATTTTGACACATTTATTGTGGGATAAGAATGAAGATGTATTATTGACGTTGGTAATGACAAAAAAGGTAGGAATTGGCGGTTGCGCGCGTGGAGGCTCATCTCTAAACCAACAAATACTGCAATAACTTGACTTCTCTTGCGTTTTTGATTACTTTTCATCCGGGCAATTTAACATGGATGCGTTAAATGTTTATTTTCTGACCTGCAATGCCAGTAGAGCCAGAATTAGAGCACAGTAATAAACTGCCCATCAATCATTTGTTGTCGGCGATACACCGCTTGGTGCATCAGTTAACGCATTGAATTAAATTGAATTAATAGTATAAAAGGATCCACAATGAACAAAACCATTTGTTTGGTTGGCCTGTTATCGGCCATCAGCCCGGCTATTGCCGACACCTCGACGACACTCAATCCCCCAACACTCAATACCATTGCAGCCAGTGTTAGCGCCTCACTTGGCACTTCACTTAGCACTTCACCTAACAATAGCTCGGCAAAAAAGAATATTGCCGATGAATATATTGTCGTCTTCAAAGACAGCACCAGCGCTGACGACATTGACCAGGCCAAGCGCAATGTTGAGAAAGAACATGGCCCCAATGAACGTTCTTTGCACCGCTTTTCAATCATCAAAGGTTTTGCCGGCAAGATCCCTCCAGGGCAATTGAAAAAGCTGACCGCCGATCCAATGGTCAAAACCATTGAACCCAATCAAATCCTTTCACTGGCTTCGGTGGTTGAAACGCCGCCAGTTGCAGGTTCTTGGGGCCAAGATCGCCTCGATCAGCCGCAACTACCACTGGACGGGGTTTATGCGCCCTATGGCGATGGTAGCGGTGTTCACGCTTACGTTTTGGATACCGGTATTCATACTGTCCATAATGATTTTGGTGGTCGTGCAGTATGGGACTTCACCGCTTCTGATATTACCGACGGCAACGCTGATGATAATGGTCATGGCACCCATATGGCGGGTACTGTGGGGTGGCCTCGGGGGTTAATTTACATTCAGTCAAAGTATTAGATTCTGCGGGTAACGGTAGTTTGGCGGGTTTGATTGAAGGGATTGAATATGTGACGCTTAATCATCAATCGCCAGCAGTGGCAGTGATTGGCGTGAGTACTTCGTTTTCTCAAATATTAAATGACGCGGTGGCCGCAGCTGGCGCTGCCGGTATTACCTATACCGTGCCTGGCGGAGATGTTTTTGCCGATGCCTGTCAGTATTCTCCTGGGTCTGTTTCTTCAGCAATAACCGTGGCGACATCCGGCATTAATGATGAAGCCTCATTTGCCGCCAACATTGGCAGCTGTATCGATTTATATGCACCGGGACTCAGTATCAAATCGCTGTGGCACACCACAGACAACGCCAATAATACCATTAGTCATTCACCCATGGCCGCCGCCCATGTGGCCGGTGCTGCTGCGCTGATCAGGGGCAATGATCCCCACTGCACCGTCACTCAAGTCAGAGATAAATTACTCAGCCAAAGTTATGATGGTATATTAACAGATGTACCTATAGGCACAGTTAACCGCTTGTTAGGCGTGGCCACCACGGCAGATACCGGCCCGGCTTGTGCCGCCCCTGTGATCGCCCCTTTGCCAGATTATGATCACCTCGTTCAGGTCGAACAAGATTTGACCGTCAACATCGGCTTTTTGCCCCAAGGGCTCAGCTTAACCGCTGAACAGGGCAGCGTCAGCTGGGATAGTACAACGGCCAGTTATATTTATACCCCGCAAGCCGGTTATATCGGCCTCGATAATCTGGCCTATTCGTTATCGGGCAATGATTACGTGGTACGTGTTGAAGTGGGTCTGACGGGCAATGGTAACGCCATACAGGCGTATGATGCCAATCGTCACCAATATGATACAAGGATCGCCGTACTCAGCAATGGCGATTATGTCATGGTGTGGAACGATTATCTATCCAACAGAGATATCATTCGTTATCAGCGCTTTACTGCCGATGGCGTGGCATTAACCAACGCAGTGATGGCTTATTATTCTGCTGCCCGGCAACGAGTGCCATCCGTCACTGGGACCGCAGATGGCGGTTTTATGGTGAGTTGGCAAGAAAGCGGCAATGTTTATGGTATTCGCTTTGGTGCTGATAACGTGGTTAATGGTAGCCTTTTGACCCTTAGCAGTGGCAGTGGCAGCGGTAGCGCTGGCGGACAAAGTGGCGGTGAGTTGGTAACACTCAACAACGGCTCTGTCATGAGTGCGTGGGACAATGAATATACCAACCATCTACGAGGCAACTTGTATCACGCCGATGGTACGCTGCTTAAAGGCGCTATATGGCTGTTTAATGATGCCAGTGGCAATCGAGCAGAAGCGACTTTAATGGCATTAACTGACGGCGGCTTTATGGTGGCCGGTATTGCCAATTCGCAGGTGATGACACAACGCTTTGATAGCAACGGTGATGCCACAGGTGCCACCACCGCGGTCAGTCTGGTGGATACCCTTGTTTCTGATGAGTACAATGAACGCAAACAGGTCAGTTTAACGCAATGGGCCGATGGCCGTTATGTGGTGGGCTGGAGCTCTACCGCTGGCCAAGATGGTGACGGCAAGACGGCCATAGCACGGATATTTGCAGCAGATGGCAGCCCCATCACTGGTGAAATTGTGCTCAATCAAAACGCCGTTGGTGATCAGCTATCACTGTCGCTGGCAGCACTAGAGAATGGCCACTTTATGGCGGTATGGAACAGCAACGATGCCAGTATCGATGGTGATAACTGGGCCGTGATGGGGCGCGAGTTTGACCATGATGGCAATCCTGTCAATATTGAATTCAGGGTCACTGAGCACTGGCTCAGCGCACAACTTCAGCCGTCTGTCACAGTACTGAGCAATGGCCGCATTGCGGTGTCGTACTCCCATTATGACAGCCAATATAAAGCCATGATAGCGATGGTCACACCGGGCACTTCAAATGCGGATATATTGCAAGGCGATAACAGCAACGATGTGTTGATTGGTAACGGCGGCCACAATACCTTGTATGGTCAAGCCGGTGATGATCAGCTGCTCGACGGTACTCTCGCCTTTGGTGATGACGGTGATGATACCTTTTATGGTGGTATTACCCTGCACGGCGGCAATGGTAATGATACCTTTTATGGCGGTAGCGTCATTTATGGTGATGCTGGTCACGATGATATTACCATCGGCAGCGGCGACACCATCGTTGATGGCGGTGATGATTTTGATGTAGTATTTTTCAGCGGCGATTATGAGCATTATTTTATCGAAGATAATCTCGATGGCAGCTACACCGTGATTGATCAGCGGCTTAATTCGCCCCAGGGTACCAATACTTTGACTAATGTCGAAGCGATGGAATTCGCCAACGACCGTCGTAGCCTAGACATTACCCCAGCAACCCCGGTAGCGTGGGATCAGCTGGTGCAATTAACCACTGATGGTTCGCTGACACTGGATTTCGCACCCAATAACAGCATTAATCAAATCCCCTCTCATGGCACTTTGGATTGGGATGGCAACGCTTATGTTTATACCCCTGAGGCGGGTTTTAGCGGGGTAGATACTTTTATTTACCAAGACCATAACGGTGCGCAGCAATTGGTGCGTATTGAAGTCGGCATGACCGCCAATAGCACCAGTTTTCCAGTGACGACCAATAATTATCACCAGTGGGATAGTAAAATGGCGGTACTGGACAATGGTGATTATGTGATGGTGTGGCGTAATTATATCAGCGCCAAACACTTGATTAGCTACCAGCGCTTTAGCAGTGACGGTGAAGCCTTGACTACGGTGCAATGGGTACATCATATCTCCTTTTCAAAACAATTTGCCCCATGGATTGCAGCGACCGCAGACGGTGGCTTTATGATCACCTAGCAAGACACCAGCGCCGTTTACACCAAGCGTTATCACGCTGATAACACCGCTAATGGTGATGTGATCACCCTT
This sequence comes from Phenylobacterium sp., assembly GCA_047617105.1. Lineage (GTDB taxonomy): Bacteria > Pseudomonadota > Gammaproteobacteria > Enterobacterales > Alteromonadaceae > JABSOG01. The sequence goes on from JBLGCB010000157.1 coordinate 12,578, forward strand.
GCCAACACTACCGGCGAACAAAATGATAGCGCCGTGGCCACCTTGAGAAATGGTTACCAAATCGCGGTATGGGATGATGAGCATACCGGCCTATTAAAAGGCAAGTTGTACCAGCCCAATGGCAGGGTAGTAAAAGCCAATATAGCATTGATGAACGATGCTGGTGGCCCTCGCCATGAAGTCAACGTGATAGCGCTGGCCGATGGTGGTTTTATGGTTGGCGGGCTGGCTGGCAGCAATATTGTCACTCAACGTTTTACCCATGACGGTGAAGCCCTAGGCTCGCCAGCGATTGTCAATACGGTAGATACAGATTTGGTGACCTTGTATGGTGAAAACAAACAGGTCACTTTGACTGAAATGTATGATGGCCGTTATTTGGTCGGTTGGACATCAACAGCAGCACAAGATGGTGATGGCATGG
>JBLGCB010000158.1:0-12955 GCA_047617105.1 Phenylobacterium sp.
AAATATCAATCGAGTGTTTCACATCCTGGTTTATTAGAACAAGTTGCCCCTGATGGTAGCGTGACTATCGGCATGTTTAAAGGCGGCGAATTTTTAGCGGTATCATCAAAATGAGTAAGTCGTTATGGTTATTATCAGGCGGTAATGGTGCAGGTAAAACGACATTCTTCAATCAGTTTTTGAAACCCAGAGGCGTTGCTTTTGTTAATGCAGACGAAATAGCCAAGGATGTTTTTCCTGATGCTCCTGAGGCCAATAGTTATAATGCTGCGCAAATAGCACAAAAAATGCGATACGATTTATTAAGCCAAGGCCGTTCTTTTTGTTTTGAAACCGTATTTTCACACCCTTCAAAAATAGACTTTGTCGCCAAGGCTAAAGCTTTGGGTTATTGTATCAATTTGGTCTTTATTCATGTTGATAATCCTGACTTGAATGTTGCACGTGTGATCAATCGAGTAAAAGAAGGGGGTCATACAGTCCCCGAAGATAAGATCCGTACTCGCCTTCCTCGGACATTGAAAAATGTTGCTGTTGCAGCACAACTAAGTGATAACTTCATCGCATTTGATAATTCAAGTTTAGAAAAACCCTTTCAAAAAGTATTAACGAAAAAGAATGGACAAGTCACTCAACATATTGAAATTTTGCCAGATTGGTGTCTTGAATTTGTCAAATAAAACCGTTAGCCAACCAATTCAATGGCATAAATCATATTGGTCTCAAGCAGCATCTTTCGTTGGTCAACACACCGCATGGTAAATTGATGACTGGCCGCAATGGCGCTGATTTTATCTAGCGCGCAACCCTCTGATAAAACCATCAATACCTGCGACTGTGGGGTGATATGGCTGGTCAAACCGGCAAAAAAACGTCGAAAATACTGAAAGTTATCACCGCAATACCACGCCAATTGCTGATCACTTTGTGCTTCACGGGGATAATACGGCGGATTGACGATGATAATGTCAAACTTTCCGCTGATCTGGTCAAATATGTCAGATTTGATCACCTCTATATCAAGTTTATTGGCGCGGGCGTTGGCTCGGGTATTGTCCACTGCCAGTTGATTAAGATCTGCGCTCACCACGGTGGCCCCTTGCTGCGCCGCCACCAATGACAATAAACCCGAACCCGATCCCATGTCGAGCAAACGCTGATCAGTCAATGTTAACTGGCCAATAAACGCGGCGAAAAACTTTGAACTAAAAAATAGTCCTGGGTGAAATACCCCCGGTTCGACGGTTAACCTGAGGCTGCCATAGCGAAAGGGTCTGGCTGATTTGAGGTAGTAATGCTGCAAAAACGGTTTTAGGGTGACTGACAATATCAGCCGCAACAGTGTTTTCATTTAGCGACCTCTATGCAAAACTGCTGCAACAGCGAGAGCAGGCGGGCAGTAAACCACCAGCTTTATTGAGGTCGGTTCTGAAATTGCCGTTAGCCGGAGAATTCCAGATTTGTTTGAGGTCTTGCTGGTATAGATTGCCGAGGTTGAGGTTATAACAACGGCCATGGGCGGGGATCACCGAGCCGTCTGATTTTATCATCATATTTTTGAACACATCATGACATTTTTTGCCGATAAACTGCGACGGCTGCTGGTAAAAATGGTTTAACCCTTGTTGGTCTGTTAACTCGGGTGAGAAGCTGACCGGGAAGTTGTAATCGGTCTTTTTGACCTGTTCAATCTGCTGCCATAACTGTTCGAGGTCCATTGCTTCAACATCAACATCGGTGACATTTGAGCGGGTGGCGAAGTACTTTTGACCATAATGTAGATTGTGTTCGACAGCCACTGAAGCTGGGGTAAAATTGGTATGCATAAAGCCTAATCTGGTGATGGGCATATCACCAAAAAAGTCAGCAAAGGCTTTTAATTCGCCGATATTCCATTGAGTGATGACAAAGAATATTGAAATTTCTGGACAGCCCTTGGCTGGCAGCAATTTTTCAATACCTGCCATGGCCCGCTCAAAAGACTGATTAGAACCGCGTATCTCGTTATGCGTGGCTGCCAATCCGTCAAGCGAGATAAACAGCTCCTTAACCCCCAATTCGCACAATGCCTCGGCTTTTTGTTCCAGCTTTAATGCGTTGGTGGTGATGCTGGTATGCAATTGATATTGTTGCGCCAGTGCTAGCGACTCTTCGAGATATTTGTAAATCAGCGGTTCGGTAAACGCGTAACCCAGTTTGGTTTGAGGAAAATAGCGCGCGGTTTGGCTGGCGATTTTATCAAACAACTCAAGGGGCATATGCATTGGCTGGGTGCCGGTTAAATTGGTGGCAAATATGGTGTCATTGGTTTGGGTGCCGACGTCACACATTTTACAATGCAGGTTACACAGGTTGTTAACCCCCAATACTAGCCACTGCGGCGGGTAAAATAAATGGCGTGGATAAAGGTCGCGATTAAGCGCCTTTAATTGTTTGATCGGTTTCATTTGAGGTAAAGTCAAAATCCTGAAATCTCCGGTCGTTGATAAGTCAGTTTTTTCTGCAACCAAGTGAGTTCTACCGGATGGTCATAAAAATGTAACTGGTAGCGGATACCACTGACCAGTTTTAACAGCCAGTAACGCCACGATCCGGGTTTAATATGCCGCGAAGTGGCTGTGGGGTAAAAGGCATTAAGTACGGTTTGAAAATCGCTGACCTTCTGCTGTCCTCTGATGGTTAACCAAGGCACGTCTGCGGTGGTGCGTCGCTGAATTTGCCGCCACTTGGGATTGCTCCATTCTTCTAGTGTGGTGGGGAATTTGAATCCTAGTTTGGTGACTGCCTCAAAAAGCTCGCCACCGATTGGCACCGGGTCGTAACGATACATGATGATCTCTGCATTGGGATTCACTTTTTTGATTTTGCGGATAAAACCAATGGTCTTTTTGACGTCTTGTTGTGGGTTGGGTGGATTGCCAAGGATAAAACTGAATTCGGGGATCACCTGATATTGAGCCATTTTTTGTGCCAGCATTAGTGTGCTGTGAGTGCTTTGGGTGCCGCCTTTGTTCATGCGTTGCAGGGCTTCGTCATCGCCGCTTTCAGCCCCCAGAAAAACCATTTTAAGGCCAGAATCTCGCATCAACTGCCAGGTTTCGTTTTTGTATTTCAGTAAGGTATCGACCCGGCCTTCGCCCCACCAGTTTAATTTTAGTTTGCGTTCAATTAACTGACGGCAAAAATCCTGCACCCGCTTTTCGGCGGTAAAAAAGTTGTTGTCGTGAAACTCCAGTGCATTGATTTGCCACTTGTCGACCATATACTGCGCCAACTCACCCAATCGCTGACCTTTTTCGCCAAACCATTTGCCCTCAGCCAAGGCGACCACTGCACAAAAATTGCAAAAAAACGGGCAACCGAAACTGCTGTGATGACTTAATGTGCGTGAGCCAAGAAAAGTCGGCGCGATGTAATCTTCAACCTTGACTTTATGATAGGGGTATCTCGGTAATCGGTTGGGATGGGTTGGGCTGCGCCTTGGGGTCTGAATAAATTTGTCGTCACGAACAAAAGCAATGCCGCTGACCTTCGCTAGGTTTTCATGGGCTTGCAGTGTGGTGATCAACTCTTTGAAAGTTTGCTCGCCGGGTCCTACCACCGCGTAGTCAATATCTTTATCTTTAACGCAAACTTCGGTGTGATTCAGTGGAAAATAACCGCCGACAATCACCGTGACCTCAGGACAGGCCGCTTTAATTTGGCGCAAGTCTGCCACGGTAGAGGCGAGTTGTGGCCCCGGCATGATGCTGATGGCGAGGTATTTTGCCCCTTGCTGAATTTTCTCAATGATATAATGGGCATAATCTGGCTGCTGCCTCAGATTGGCATCAATGATTTCATAAGGATAGAGATCTTCTATCAATGAAGCCACCTGCAAAATGGCCGCCGGTAAGCGTTGGTAGCCGGGTTTGGCGCATTGAGAATTATAAAAAAGAATCAGCGGATCAGTCATTTTGCGGCCTTTTTTTGTTTTTTCTGGTAAACGAGCAAATAGTGATCGGCTAAATGGGCGAGTCCGGGCCAATCGGCAAGTTGTTTTTCTACTGCCCCGAGTGCCTGAAATAGCCGGGGATAACGTTTAACGGTATCATTGACATAAGAAGGCGGCATTAAAATGCCCAGCCCTTCGTGGTGCAGTGGCCAAAAGCGGCGCTTGAGCTGCCGTTTTAGGCTGCTCATGCGGGGATAATAAATGGTCTGTTGTCGCCATTGTGCCTTGCCGCTTAAGCGTCTGCTGGCCTTGCCGAACTGGCCGTGACAGGCGAAATAAGCCCATTCCCAGGGCACCCAGCGGCCCATTAGGGTGAGGATTAAAATGCCACCTGGTTTTAGCAGCGCGTCGGCATCGTTGATAAAACGGTCAATATCATCGACGCAGTTGAGACCGCCAAAATTGGATAAGATGCCGTCAAAGTGTTGACCCTGTAACGAGTTTAATTGCTCGATGGCCAGTTGTTGGCAACAGATGCGTTGACCTTGTTGCCCGGCGATGGCCTTTTGTTCGATTTGTGCCACCATTTGGGCTGACAAGTCGGTGGCCAGCACCCGGTTGCCTTGTGCCGCCAAAAACATCGCGTCTTCACCAGTGCCTGCATTAATTTCGAGAATATCCTTATCGGTGGGCCAAACTGCCAGCATCTGTTGTTGCACTCGCTCACGGTAATACTGTCCCAACATGGTGTGGGAAAAGCTGTGGTCGTAATCTTCGGCCAGTTGGTTGAAAGCGCTTTTAGCGGCGCCGTTAACGGATTTAGCTGGCATGGTGGTGTCTCTCATGTGCCGATGCCGCCAGCAGGTTTCTTGACCATCTGGCATGTTTGGCTTTTAATTTGGCTTTTTTGCTGTCGGTATGTTGCAAGCGGGTGGCTTCTACGTGGGACTTTAAATATTTATTGGCAAAGCGGTAATAACGTTCAGAGCGCCGATGACTGAAAACCAAGTCTCTGTCGCTGCCCTCGTGCCATTGCACCACCACCTTGATGGCCTGCTCGTTGTTACGGTAAAACTCGGTGCCCTTGATGGGATATGCCACCGTGGTGAGAAAAATATCCGGGTTGATTCGGGCCACTTGCTGCACGGTTTCGTCAATGTCTTCGATTTGCTCGTCGCCATAACCCCACATCAAAAACATACCAACCTGAATGCCGCGTTTTTGTGCCTCTTTGGTCGCGGTGTAAATTTGCTCTACGGTGACTCTGCGTTGCATATGGTCCAGCAAACGTTGGCTGCCGCTTTCGGCACCAATCCAAACCCGGTAACAACCCATTTCTTGCAAGGTATCCAGCACCTTGTCTTTGGTCATTCTATCGGCGCGAGAAATGGTTTCAAAGGGCACCTTAAGATGGCGTTTTCGCAGTTCTGCGGCGTAGCTGTATAACCATTTATAATGGATGGTAAATACATCATCGGCATACCAAACCTGACTGGGTTGGTAGGTTGCCATGATGTGTTGTAATTCATCGGCGCAATCTGCCGGGTCCCGGCGTCTGTGGGTGAAGCCAAATACCGAGTGTGAACACCATGAGCATTTAAATGGACAACCGCGAGCGGTGATCATACTGACGCTCGATTCACCATGATGTTGTTGCCAAGCATTAAGGTATTGCTTGATATCCACCGCTTGGCGATCTGGCCAAGGGTAATCGTCGAGGGTTTTGGGTAAGGTGGCGGGTGGATTGCTGACCAGCGCGTGGTCATTGCCCCGGAAGCTTATGCCGCTGATGTTGTCTACTGGGCGCTGCTGCTTTAACGCCAAAACCAGTTCGCACAATGTCAGCTCGCCTTCACCTGAAATGATGTAATCGGCACCATAACGCAAATACTCGTCGATATAATTGGCCGATTCAGGGCCACCGAGGATCACCGTCATGCCTTGTTTTTTGGCTTGTTTAATAATGGCCAGCACCGAGGGCCGGGTCATTAGGTTGGTATAAAGCCCTAACAGCGGTGCGGCTTTCTCGCCCAGCAGGTGATATAACTGCGCCCTTGTGGCGAATGTGCTGTCAAATAAGTTTACCGTCAAACCCTGTTTTTTGAGATAAGCAGACAAGTACATTAAACCCAGTGGCGGGTGAGGGCGCATCACTTGGCGTTCTTTTTCGTCCTCATCAAGGAAAAAACCGTGGCTAAGAATGATGTCTGTCATAAGGTGCCTCGGTGCATTGAACGCTTAAACGATTACGGTAAGACCCGGCTGACAATACCAACTGTTGCCATCGGGTTTGCCAATGTTGTTGGGTGTCTAAACAATCGGGGTTGGCCAATAAGGCTGATAATTCGTCGTGTAAATGGTTGCGCACCAAGCGGTAAAAATCGGCTCTGAAGGTAGAATTGAATACGGCATCGAGATCATTGCTGTCTTGCCAGTGGGTTTTGTCCGCCATCTGGGGTTTGACCTTATTGAAAAATTCGGTGCCGGGCAGCGGATAACTGACGCTGACGCCGATTTCGTCAGGACGTTGGGTCATGATCATTGCTCTGGTGGCGCTTAATTCTGTGATGCCTTCGTCAAGATAACCTAACTGAATAAAGAAGCCGGTACTGATACCCGCATCAAGCAGCAACTTTCTCGAATCGGCGACTTGCGCCAGATTGAGATCTTTGTCCATGGCATCAAGAATCATTTGGCTGCCACTTTCTACCCCGAGCCAAACCTGTTGGCAACCAGCGCTTTTTAGGGCTGCCACCGTTGATTCATCCATTAGGTCGGCTCTGGTTTGAATCATAAACGGAATATGGAGCTTTGCTTGGGCCATGAGTTGGGCAAATTCTGCTATCCAACCGCGTTTAAGGCCAAAAATATCATCGGCAAACCAGATATGCTGAGGTTGGCCTATTTGGCTTAGCGGGCTTAGCGGGCTTAGTTGGTTTAGTTGGCAAATTTGTTGCAGTTGTTGAATTTGTTGAACGATATATTGCGGGCTATGACAAACATATTGCTGGCCCCAAATGGGTTTGGCGCACCAGTTACATCGGTAAGGACAGCCTCTGGTGGTGACCATGTTAATGCTGTAATAACCATGATACCGCTGCCAAGCCTGATGATATTGTTCGATGTTGACCAGTGACCATGCAGGTTGGGGCAATTGATCTAATGCTCGGTTATTTTTGCGTCGCACCGAGCGCCCCCATTGCCCGTCGAGGTTATAAATCAATCCTGCGGGTAAATCTGGGTTGTTGTCCAGTTTTTTGTTGGGTTCATGGTTAAGCCAGTTGACCAGTTCGACGACGCTTTGCTCGACTTCACCGGCAATAACAAAACTGGCACCGCCATCGAGATAAACCCGAGGGGCATCAGCCGCGTCACTGCTATTGACCACCACCGGGATGGACAAGGCTTTGGCCAATTCGGTCATGGTGATGGTGGCATCGCGGACATGAGACAAACACATTTTGCTTAAAAAGTTGAAACTGTCTTCGCAGATCACCAGCAAATCAGGTTTTTGCTCATTCAGGCAGGCTGAAAACTCATCCATCCCAGCAGACAGCGTTGCATCAAACAAACTCACTTCAAGCTGTTGTGCTTGGAGGCTCGCCGCGGCATAAAGCGCGGCCAGCGGGGGATAGGGTTTAAACTTTTCAACCAACTGTTTGGGATCATTGTTAAGAAAAAATGCGTTGGCCAATAGTACCCGGTTTATTGTTGTCATGATCGCTTAATCCCAGTCTTTGTGGGGTGCCAACCCCTGTAATGCAAATATGTGCCACTGTTGGCGGGTATTGGCGCTAAAGTGCCGCCTGACTCTATTTATCATCCGTTTGACCATCGGTGGCGAACGGTTTAAACGGCTATTGTCACGTTTAAAATCAGTGTCGCTAGAGTGTGATGATAACTGCAACCACTGGCGGATTTTGCTCAAATCTTGAGTCCATAATAAAGCATAGAGTAAACCCATCTCTTTGGGATTACAGTGAGACAGGCTGGCCAGCTCATGGCGGGCCAAAAGCCAGCGGAATCGTCGGCTGGTTTGTTCGACCAATTGTTGTTCTAACCAAGTGGGCTGAGTGGCAAATATTTTTCGGGTCAGTTGGAGTGGCCATAATAACAGATGACAAAAGTGGTGTTTTTTCGCTTCGGCTAAAACCTGGGCCTGATCAATGCTGATTTTTTGTTGCAGCAAATAAAGGTCGTACAGTTGGATCCAGCGGGCGCAATGACAGCGAAAATGTTTACTGGCATGGAGCAGCAGGTGAATATAGCTTTGCTCTGGGGTTAAACCTCGGCCTGAATTTAATGCTTGTTGAAACATCGGTTCAAGGTCATAACGAAATTCTTGGATCCCTTGGCTCATGCTAAAGTGAATATCAATCGAAAATGGTAATTTGGTGCTTTCTCCCTGATACCACAGACTGTCATCTTCGGCGCTAACATTGGCCCCGTGCCAGTTGACGTTTTGTAGCTCGGTATTGGTTTGTGAAGGATTATGTGGGTATAAAGTCATCCCCTCTGGGGTGATCACATGGGGTTGGTAATTCAGTTGAGCCATGATTTCACTCAGTTGATCTTTATGGTGCTGACCAGTATAAATATCAATATCCGCCATCGGCCGAATACCGATATCGGCATAGAGTTGGCTGGACAGGGTTAATCCCTTGAAATCGACAAAAGCGATGTGGTGACGTTGCAGTAATTCGCTGATTTGGCGTTTGCTTTGGCTGATCATCTCAATGCGTTTGCTATTTTCTTCGAACTGACCACGCAAATACGCTTGAATGTCCTGAGGCAGCGCCGGGTGGTCGCCTTGCTGTTTTAATAAATAACCTAAAACGGGCCCCATGCCGTGCACGATAAGCACCGCTTTGGCTATTTTCCATTCTCGTGGTGACCACTGCGTCATGGCCTGGGGCAGTTCTTTGCCCCTGCCGCAACACCATTGTGCCACCCAGCAGAACAGGTATTGGGCGATGTCGCTGATGGCTGGCTTGTGGTTGGTATTTGCGCCTAAGCTTGTTTTCATGGCTGCAATTCCCTTAACTGCTGGAAAAATTGTTGGCTATCGCTGCCGACTTGGGCAATATAAGACGGCTGTTGGCTGAGCCAGCGGATATGCTGACGGCGAGGTTGGCAACACAAATCAAACCCGGCTTCAGTGGGTTCAAACAGGGCTTGAAATAATAGCTCGTTGTTATTTTTATTGATAACAGATTGCTGCCTATGATATTGGGGCTTAATAAAGACTGTAGCCAGCTTTTGACATTTTGCAATACGTGTCGCCGGAGAAACAGGCACAATAAATTTATTTTTTCCATTATGACTACTGCCAAACGGCAACTGTTGCAACCATGAAAAGCGACTGACACTGTCGCCAAGCAAATGAATTTCGCGACAATCACTGTGCAGTTGCTGGCCGCTGATAAAGGCCAAATCTTCGGCCAGCAAGGGCAAACCACTTTCTACCGCAGCCATGGCCAGATTCGATTTGCCCGCACCGCTGTCGCCGAGACAGACAAAAGTGTGCTGATTAAGCCTAAAAGCACAGCAATGTAATGGGGTAATCTGTTGATAGCTTAATAAAAAATAGCTCAGGGTGTTGAACCATTGATGGCGCATCAAATAGGGCGATTTGAGCATTTCGCGGCACAATTGAATTTGACCTGTCATGGTTTGACGGTCGGCAAAACAACGGCTGGCAGCGTTTTTTCCGGTCAGTTGAAGATTGTTGCTGCTGAGCGTGAATTGAACTTGGTTGGCCAATGTGGTCGGCGACGCTGGTGAACATTGCAACGAAATAGAGATGGTTGTTGCCACGGACTCAGCATCGGCGAGCGGATATAACTGACCGACAATATCGAGAAGGGAATTTTCTTCACTGACAAATTCGATGGCATAACCCAGTATTTGTAACCTGAGCAGTCCAGGGTTTAATGCCATTTATTTTTTCCAATCTATTGATCTCATGACTATAATTTATAGTCTCGAGTAGTTGAACTGGCAAGGTAAACGTTTAAAGATGACATTATTAGATAAACTCAAGGAGACTCAAACAGGCTTCACTTGCTTAAGTGATACCACGGATGTTGGTGCAAATGCTGAGTTTGAGCAAGCTTACCTTCAAGTACGAGATAAAGAAGGTAGACTGCTTAACGACGACCAAGTGTATCGCTTGCCTGTTGCTGACCCTTCAAATCCTCATGATAAAGAGTGGCAATGTCGCCAACATTCAGCCGGGTTAGTGGATGAATACTTGCAACAACGCCAGTTTAGCCGTTCAGATTGGATTCTAGATATTGGCTGTGGCAACGGTTGGTTCAGCCATTTAGTGGCCAAAACCACCGCTGCCACGGTGCTGGCGATTGATATTAATCATACCGAACTTGAACAGGCATCGAGGGTATTTCGGCGAGACAATCTGTATTTTGCCAGTTTGGATTTGCTGCGCGATTCAGCCCAATTGGAACCTTGTTCATTAATCTTTTTCAACAGCTGTTTTCAGTATTTTAATCAACCCAAAGCATTGCTTGATTTGTGTTTATCACTGTTGGACCGAGGCGGTGAAATCCACATTCTCGATTCGCCCTTTTATCCGCCAGAGCAGGTGGCTGCGGCAAAAACGCGCAGCCAAGATTATTATCAACAACTTGAAACGGCGCAAATGAACCCGTTTTATCACCATCACAGTGATACCTTATTTGCGCAATATCAGCTGCAATGGTTATATCAACCATTGCCCAAAAGCGAACGTTCAGGGGCAGTTTCCCCTTTTGCATGGTTTAAAATAACCCGATGAACCTGCTGATTGTGCTACCCGGCGGTGTTCATCCGAGCGGCGACATTGAGGTGATCCCCGCTTTGTTGCAGTTATGCCGAGCACTCAATCAGCATCACCGAGTGTGTATTGTCGCTTTGCATCAACACCAGCAACTGACCGAATACCGCTTGTTTGATTGCCAGGTGATCTCATTGGCGATGGTCAAAACCAGTAACTTGGTCACGTCTTGTTTCACTGTGGTGAAACGCCTCAAACATTATGGTTTCAAGCCTGATTTGGTCCACAGCTTTTGGCTAGGCAAAACCACTTTGCTGGGTGCCATGCTAAGCAAAAAATATCAGCTGCCCTTGTTGGCCAGTGTTGCTGGTGGAGAGCCGGTCAATATGCCCGAGATTGGTTATGGCGGTAGTTTATCTTTTGTTGGCCGATGCTTTAATTCCCTGAGTATTAAATTGGCCGACGGTGTCAGTTGTGGTTCGGGTTTTATTCAGTCGATGACGCAACAACGATGGGCCATCACCCCACAACTCATCCCGCTGGGTATCGATACCAGCTTTTGGCAACCCAAAGACGTCGGTGAAACCACAGCCGGACCATGGCAGTTATTGCAGTTGGCCTCAATCAATGCGGTGAAAGATCCGTGGCTGTTGCTTGATATTGTGGCGCACTTACACCGTGTCGATTTTGATTTTCATCTGAACTGGGTGGGCGAAGATACCCTAGGTGGTGCGATACAAAAACAGGCAGCAAAAATGGGTTTAACTGGGCGCATCAGTTTTCACGGTTTCAAAACACAACAGCAGCTAAAACCGATGTTGGCACAGCAGCACTTTGTTATTCAATCTTCTAGGCACGAATCACAAGGCGTGGCGATGGCCGAAGCTTGCAGCCAGGGGGTATGTCCGGTTGGCACTGATGTTGGTTGGTTAAGTGATTTGGCGATGGGGCTGTCGGGTGCTAGAGAAAAATTGGCGCTAACCATCGCTGAACAAATCATCGCACTGGCTGCTGATTTTCAGGGGCGTAAAGGCAGAGTGGATAAGGTACAAAAGTGGATACAAGCCAATGATTTGAGTGTGACGGTGGCGCGGTTTAATGCCCGTTATTTGTTGTTGGTTTGATGGGGTTTTGCGCTTAAAGTGATTTTTGCCATCATTCCTTAGCAACAAACCCCGCTTTTTGCAGCTCAGCTGTCATCAGTTCGAGCAACACTTGCAAGCCATTAAGCGGACGTATCAACACCTCAAAGTGATCGATTTGGCCTTGTTCGTTCCAACGAATTAAATCCATGCCTTTAATGTTTTTATCACCAATCTTGGCTGAAAACTCCAACGCTACGCTGTTTCCATCAACAAACTGACGGTGATAAGTGAAGTCTTCGAAAATGCCAATCACCGTTTTTAAAATATAAGTGGTGATTTGTTTGCCTTGTTTGGGTTGCCAAACTGTCGGTGAATGAAATTCGACATCGTCTGCCAAAATGTTCATCAGCAAGGCAAAATCTTTATCGCTGACCACACGGTGCCATTGTTGTAATCGTTCTGTTGTTTGCTGGGTTGTCGGTATAGTCGTAGCTTTGATTGTTGGTGACATGAATTGAAATCTCTGGGTTAAAAACAGGGGGCATGGTTGACTGTTTTGCCTCTGTTGTAAATCTTTTTTGTTTATTTTTTTGATCTTAATATCCTCTTTTCTTAAGAGTAGAGCAGCATAAACTAATACTGCATCAACACTATCGTAAACGGCGATAAGCCAAGCAAACAAAGAATCGCCCCCATCACCAATGGGTAACAATCCATCAGTTTTTCTATCAATTTGTCTTTGTAGTAAGACCTATTCAGTTGTTGCTGTTTTACCTTGTTATCATCTTGTAAGCGATTAAAAATCTTCATAACGAATTATCCTTTTGCTATTGATAGGGGCCAGTTGATTGGCGTTGTTGTTTATAGAAGTAGCCACATTTACGCTTTGTAAGTGGTTAAGGTGGTTATGGATGAGTCAGGCGTTTTATTTGTCTTTAAGCAGACTTTTGAATATCTAATTGAATTTAAGTGGGCTATTGTTTCAACTCCCCCAGAGTAATATTATCTGGTACTGACGTTTGTACAAATGGCAATGGAGATATAGAGAAGATGACAGACCCAGATTACCAACAGTGGTCACTTAGTGAGCTTGTCGAAGGCATCAAACATATTGATAGCACCCTTTATCCTGAGCGCAAGCAGGAAATGGAGTGCCAGATC
>JBLGCB010000159.1:0-12948 GCA_047617105.1 Phenylobacterium sp.
GACTGTGATAAACAAAAATGGATCTTTAAAACCTCAACAGGTGAAATCATCGAACCGAATCCTAGGCTATTACAAGGTAGAAACAAAGAGTTCTTAGAAGCACAATGGCCACCCACTTAATTATACAGAGGCACTTAAAGATTTATTGTGGTGTAAGCATCAGCAAGAAAATGAACTTCAAAAAGCAGTGAACTACTGTCAATCCACGAGCAAAGACCTAACCTTGGAGTTTCACCAGACCTCTTTGGCCATCGTTCCCCTTTAGAGTCTTCCGCGGAATAATTTTTTAACGATATATGGAAAGGAGGTCTAGTGTCGTTTACCATAATCAAAGGGAAAAGAACCTGATTTTATTGGTTTTTTACAGCTGCAATGCCACTTAGCGAACCAGAATTGATGGCGTTGAGCGATCTGTTATTAGTGAATAAAATAGGGTTGATTGTGGAGAACGACACTTGACCCCCACCCACTGGGTGTAGGTCTCGCTGTGATCATTTTCTTCGAAATGGGACGACATTGTCTGGCAACTTAATGTCGTCACTTTTGTAATGTGAAGTAATGAAATCCCAAGCGGTATCCAACTGGTCGCTGAGTAAAAGTGACCTAAACCTTAAAATAGCCTGCCCACCATCATGTTCCCAGCGCTGGCCAGCTCGCTTGCATCGCAATTGAACTACCGTTTTGCAAGCGGACTCTACAATACCGGAGCCTATTGGTTTATGTTGGTCGATAAGCAGTTGATATTGGCATCTATGCTTATTGTTTTTGAAGTAATTAATTTCTTTGGTTAGCCCATCAAGATCTTTAACTTTTCGTTTGGCTTTATATTTCAAGTGCTTAATAACTTTTGTAATGCCTTGTGGGTCATCGCGTAAAATACCTCGATATTTCTTGTGTTGCTTATTTACATGCGCTGAGCCTACGCCATAAATAAACTCCAGTGCCTGATGTAGATGTTCTGAAGCATGGTAAAAATCTAATACGCTATCACCTGCATTGAGTTCATTCTCCAAGAAGGTCCAATTATCTCTGGCACCATCAGCGACTTTAACCAGCGCTAAGTCCGGTCTTTGTTGCTCAATGATTTTTAACGTTGATGCGAGCTGGTTTTTCAGTGAACGCTTTTTATGCTCTGGCATTCTGGCGTAATATTGGGTTGATAGGGTCTCACCTTCTTTATCACTAAAAGTGACCGTGCCACAGCTGGCTTCACCCCATTTGGTGTCGCCGGGCAACACTTGGTCACGGGTTGGGATCATCACGCCGTCCAAAGATACGCTTACAGTCACGGCTTCTTTCGGTATGGTCAGTGCTTCGTTGAGCTGTTCTTGTAATGCTTTATTTTTCTTTTCAATAACGGCATTAAGCTTGGCAGGCAAGCGGGTCAAGCTGCTTCTTGATGGTGCCATGCAACCTAATGCTTTAAATAAACGATGGGCTTCCCCCGGGGTGACCAGCGATACTGTGTGTATCGCCTGCTTGGCCGCTTCAGGCGTCCAAAAATCTTCAATGATGCCACTGCGTAATTCCATGGGGCAATAGGTTTCACCATTACGTTTGTCACGATAAAGGTTGCGCTCTACAGTCACCTCACCAGCTGTCGTCATATAACGCTTGGTGTTTTTAATGGCCTGCTTGTAGTTATGACCGTTACATTCAAATTGCGGGAGATCAATGTCATATTCTTCGAGGATGGTCGCCAGTACTGCTCGTTGGGCCTGATTAAACAACTGCGCGACTTGTGTTTCAAGCTGATTAAAATCAGCCCCCGCACGAGCTTCGAGCTGTGCCACTTTTACTTCTTGAATTAAATGATCAAATGTATGGGTCGTAACACTTGAATTCGTTTGAATTGGATGAGATAGTTGCATGGCAGGCACCTTTGTATATCGATATTTAATGTCGTGTAAGCAATATAAAGTGTGCCTGTATCCTCAATAAAATCAAGTCTTTACGACGATAAATGTTAAACCCTATATTGTTGAATATGTTTGATTAAGTGCTCAACCTGTTGCTTAAATTCGCTATCTTCTTTAATCCATTGACGAACTTGATAGGTAGTATGACTTGCCGACCTCATGTGACCTAAATTAAATTCATTAGCGAGCTGAGTCAGTTTTGCATCTGCCAACTCTTGACACAGATACATCGCCACTTTTCTCTTATAATTGACTTTTTGAGGTCCTCTGATCATCTGCGTAATCTCATCCGTGGCGACATCGTAAAAATCTGCGACACCGCTGATAACTTGGATGATAGTCAGGTCGGTATGAGCCGATGGTTTTACTGAGTCGGTCGTTGGCCAAGATAATGAAGCCTTGAAATTTTTACTGCCGATGACGCTAGGCAGATGGCTTTTGCCATACCATTGCAACACCTCTTCACCAATCCCTGAACTCATATAATTGGCATAACCTTGGGCTTTATCTTCACACTCAAGCATTGCAAAAAGTGTATCTTGTGAAAGCCAGTTTAATGGTGCAGCTTTGCCAATATAGGCAGGATAGCTGGACCATTGATAGTCAATCAAGTGTTTCACTACTGGTTTTTTGATTACCATTGGACGGTCATGGATATATTGGGACAGTTTCAATAGCGCGTCACCATATTCCACTAACACCGCTTTAAACCGACCTTTAAATAATGGTCCGTCAGTATCATTCACACGATTATAGCGCTGAGTATAAACCCCATTAATGTGACGCATGACTCGGCTTAGGTTGCCCCTTGGGGTCTTGATTAACAAATGAAACTGGTTATGAGCAAGAAAATAAGCATGGATCACCAAGCCGTAGCGCGTAGAGGCTTCACCGAGGATATCAAGAAAAGCTTGATAACACTCGGGTGAATAAAAAATAGAACGTCCTGCAACAGAGCGGTTCATGACATGATAATGAGCATTTTCAAATTCAATTCGTAAGGGTCTTGGCATCGGTTGCAACAGCTAGCAATTGGTAAAAATGGCTTGAGATTATACAACGAATAAGAAAATCAGACTCTACCAAATAATTTTCAAAAAAATTATGCGAAACCGCTCGTTTACCGCTAGATTTGATACGTAAGTTATTGATTTACTGTTCACAGCGAGATCTACACCCCCACCCACTTCAAATGTGCATCGCAAATTTACAGCACTGGCTGATAGTCATCTACTTGTTGTTAATGCACCAGGTGGCCGATCTGAAGGGTTTCTTCGGGATGTTATGAGTCTTGATCATCCACCATCAGCAGAAGATCGAGCGAGATTCATCGAAAAGTATGGCATCCATGTTGTTGTCTAATTAACAAATGCATAACCAGTTTTTTGCTATTAAATGCCTGAATAAACCCATTGGGGTCATTTTTTACTGCCGAAAACACTGCCTGGCTATATAGTGCCATATAATCCATGTTAAAATTATTGACGATTTGGCGGACAGTAGTAGCATAAGAGGATATAATAACCCGAATTAAATAAGCCCTTAACCCGAAATAAATAGACTCTTAATCCGAGATAAATAACCTCTTAGCCCGAAATAAAGGCGGCATGTGGATTATCAACGCCAAGCTGCCACAACTAGATAGAAATTCTTCCGCACAAGACTCTAAAAAGGAATGAGCATCCTTTAGTCAAAAACGAGCAGGTACGGAAGCGAAAACTTGGAGCTTATGTACCTGCGAAGTGGAGCAAGGGCGGTCCGACGTTTCGGGGGCGACAGGACGCACTACAGGGATGTGGTCTACGTATAGACTCTCATTAAGCCATGCCGTTTTCACCATCGGCAACTACATCAAGCAGTGATATATAAGATTCACCTTTTGGTACCAGCAAGAAAAAAGGGGTTGGACATACACTCGAATTTTATGTAGGGTTCTAATCTATTGAACCACATCAGTTTAAGTGTTTATGACTCCAGAAGTAGATAGACCATATTTTTTCTATAATAAAAATGAGTGGGGACGGCACCCTCACTATGGACGGTTTCTAGAATTAAAAGAAAACCAAGTCGTCGAAATGACGTGGATAACAGGAAATGGTTCTAGCGTCGGCACTGAAGGTGCAGAAACCATCATTCGTATCGAATTGGTCCCAAAAGATAACGGAACAATGGTTTATTTCACTCATTCAGGCTTTGTAAATGAAAGATCCAGAGATAGTCACAAAGAAAACTGGCCTTTGGCGTTTGAAGATCTTGAGAAAGCGATACAGAATTAATGTACTTAATAAGTTGTCTATCGCAGTCAGAAAACCAAGGAACCAATGAACAAGTTTATCCATGTTGGTGTGTTCAGTGCCCTGAACCACCTCGAAGATATCACACTAAGCAGTGACTATGCGGCATCAGGAGAAAATTTTGAGAAATATTCATAAACCTTCACTCTCATTAGTGTGTGCTTTTTTGGGGTTGGCTTTTTTTACAACAAACAGTGCCAACGCTTCTGAATCTACCGCAATCAAACTAACGACTAAAGCACCGCTATTCGATGGTCGTTGCCGTGAAGATGAATGGCAATCAGCAACAAAGATCACACTACCCGCACAAGCTGCAATTTACCTAATGCACGACAAAGATTCATTGTATGTTTGCGCCAAAGGCAAAGCCGAAGACTACACGGTAATCGACATCTACATAGAACATAGCGAAACAGGGCTTCTTCACAATCTTCATGCATCTGCTCAGCTTGGAGAAAAGCGACTCAAAGGTAAAGAGTGGGGAGAGTCACAAAGATGGAATCTTAAAGATTGGGGGGGATTCTGGGTGCCATATGCAGGTTATGAGGATACTGAAGATGGAGGAAGGCGACCTAAGTTCTTAAAGGGATCTGATAGGGAAATTCAAATACTCAGAAAGAAATTTCCGGGAAATGTTTGGAAAATAATGGTTGGGGTAAGTGCTATTCATCATGAGGGGAAATCTCAAGCATTTTTTTATCCCCAGAAGGCAATAGATACTGACAGTTCGACCTGGAAAATGTTCTCATTTTCACAATACAAAGCGGTTAATAAATAAGTCGGGCAAGAAAGGATTCGCTTGTCCACGTTAGGAGGTTTTCAGTGATTTCATATCAACCCGCTGGTGATTTATCAAAATCAGCAGAAATTACGTATGACAATATGCGTACTTATTATACGCACTTTTCGGTTGATTGGAAGCAACCTAAAATACTCGAACAAATAATAAGTTTAGATAATTGGGATATCTTGTTTGATGGTGAATTAATAGGAGCTCTTCGTTTGTCATTTGATAGTGACGGATGTTATTTGAGAGACCTTCAAGTTAGATCTCTATTTCAAAATAAAGGTATCGGCGCTAAGGCATTAGCCGAGTCATTACGGTTGGCACAAAAATCAGGGGCAAAGAAGTTAAATTTGAGAGTGTTCAAGATCAGCCCTGCGCATCACCTATACAAAAGAAAGGGATTTATTGTCGTCAGAGAAGATGAAAGGTTTTACTATATGGAGAAAGAAATCTCCTAACAAGCTGTTAAACTCTGCATATATAACTCAACCAGCGTGTCATTGCATTTAAACTTGGCCGTATTCGCATAACATTTGTTGCTTTAATGACCAAGCTTGACTGTCATTGCCCCTTTAGTTTTTTTATGGCTGGTAATAAATAGGTGAGCCAGGTCCTACGGGTAAGCCAAAACCAAATACCCATACATAGAATAATACAATCCAACCGATTAAAAAGACGATGCTGTAAGGTAACATAGTGGCCACCAGCGTCCCAATCCCCATGTCTTTTTTGTACTTGGCGGCAACCGCTAATATTAAGCCGAAATAACTCATCATCGGGGTAATGAGGTTAGTGACTGAATCGCCGATTCTATAGGCCGCCTGAATGGTTTCAGGCGCATAACCAATTAACATCAGCATGGGCACAAAAATGGGGGCTGTTGCTGCCCACTGGGCAGAGGACGAACCTAAACTTAAATTGATTAACGCACATAAAAAGATAAAACCAATAAAAACTTCAGGTCCAGTCATGCTGAGTGCTTGCAGTAACTCTGCGCCATTAATGGCGATGATCGTGCCAAAATTAGTCCATTTAAAGAAGGCGACAAATTGTGCAGCAAAGAATACCAGTACAATATACAAGCCCATTGAACCAATGCTTTTTGACATCGCATCAATGACATCCCGATCGTTTTTCATGGTGCCAACGACCTTGCCGTAAACAAATCCTGGTATAGCAAAAGTAATAAAAATGAAGGCCACTATGCCTTTAAGAAAGGGAGAGCCTGACACTAAACCCGTTTCAGGGTGTCTTAATATGCCGCTTTGTGGAATGATGCTCAACGCGAGCACAATACACATCAGTAAAAATGTGAAGCCTGCCCAACGAAGGCCTTTTTTCTCCAATGGCGTGATTTTATCCACTGTGTTTGCTGATAAGTCTATGCTCGCTTCGCTTGGATCATATTTTCCTAAGCGAGGCTCGACAATCTTTTCGGTGATTAAAGTGCCTAACGTGGCGATCAGGAAAGTAGAAACCATCATGAAATACCAATTGGCTTCAGGGCCTACCACGTAATCAGGGTCAATGATTTGTGCAGCAGGCGTGGTGATCCCCGCCAGCAAAGGATCGATAGTACCAAGTAGTAAATTGGCGCTGTAACCACCGGAAACACCAGCAAAGGCAGCCGCTAAACCGGCCAGCGGGTGCCGACCGAGGCTGTGAAATATCATCGCTGCCAGCGGAATTAATACCACATAACCCAATTCAGAAGCGGTATTAGAAAGAATGCCCGCAAAAACAATCATGAAGGTCACAAAACGTTTAGATGCCCCCATGACCATATTGCGCATGGTTGCAGACAATAAACCTGAATGCTCGGCAACACTGACGCCTAAAATGGCCACCAATACAGTCCCTAATGGCGCAAAGCCGGTAAAATTGGTGACCAGCTCGGTGACAATTCGATGTAAACCTTCTACTGACATAAGGTTGACCACTTCAATGATACCGTCAGGTGCTCGACCTTTAGCGCCGACGGGACGAGGGTCTATGGCACTTAAACCGAACCAGTCTGCAATGCCGCTGCCTACGATAATGGCGACACAAAAAATCGCGAATAGCGTGATGGGGTGTGGTAGTAAATTGCCCAGAAATTCTACCGTGGCTAAAAAGCGATTAAATAATCCACTTTGCTGCTGGTTTTCTGGCGGGGTTTTGGTCACCGAAGAAGTCATAATGATGTTTTCTTATATTGTTGATAATTCACGGTGTAAGATATCACGCGCATAAGTTTGGCTCCAGAACAAAACTCCGTGTGAGAATGGTCGCAGGACCGTGCCCCTTGCAGTAATCGGGAGCGGGGTAAGGTGTCTGTTCTGTATATTGAACAAGACACTTAACCCGAAAACACAAAAAAGCCTGTTCAACAATGAACAGGCTTAGGTTTATCACAGCGCTCAGGCACTTATTCTAGGAGCGCCGCCCTGACAACCTTAGAAATTGATAGTCCATGAATCGATGTAACCCGTATCCTGATTGGCATTATCATTAACACGCAGTGTCCACTGACCGTTACGCTCAATGCTACCAGAATTGACGTTGTACGTTTCACTAATATCGTTAGAAGAACCACCAGTGTTCTGACGCAGAGTCACCGTCTCACCACTTGGCGCAACCAAGGTCAACGTCAAATCACCAACATAAGTATGCTTGATGTCTACGTCAACAGTGATTGAACCTGAGGCACCGTTTCCTGTGACGTCGATAGCGCTGCTTACCGTTGATCGGTCATTGATGTTGACATCAGTGTTGTTGCTGTATGTGCCTCCACCTGGAGGAGGTGTGGTCACATCGTCGTAACTACCCACCAGGCTTACACCTGAGAATGTGCTGTAAGCACGCAACATCACATGATAAGTACCGTTATCAGATGTACCCGTACAAGTTTCGTTGTTACCAGAGACATATGGACGACAGTCGTAGCTTGACGTTGTCGGTGCAGAGCCGAATCGAGTATACAAGTCAGCGTCACCACTAGTACCACCACTCATAGTGATTGAGACGTTAGTTGCGCCTGCTGGTACGGCCATGGTGAAGTTTTGTTCGCTACCGCTTGCACCTGAAAGACCGGTATGAGGAATACCATTGTCCAACACGCCAGCAACTGGTGGTGGTGGCGGTGGAGGTGTGGTGACATCACAGCCATTTGCCAGTGCATCATACATGTCTTTGGCTTGTACTAGACCGTAACCATAGTAGTTATCGCGACCCGCTGAACCTAAATCTTCAGCAGTGGCCACCATTGCCTGGCGAATTTGGTTACCACTACACTGTGGGTAGTGACTCCATACTAGGGCTGCGACACCTGCAACGTGGGGAGTGGCCATTGAGGTACCATCCCAGCTCGCATAAGCGTTATTGATGATGGTAGAGTTTACAGCAACACCCGGTGCGGCGATTTCAACTTGTGAATTGTACTGTGAGAAAGAAGCGATGTTCTTGCTTGAGTTCAATGCACCGACAGACATTACTGAATCGTAAGAAGCCGGATAAGACATTGAAGAATTGCCATCATTACCAGCAGCAGCGATGTTGAATACACCAGCGTTAGCAGCAGCAATAAAAGCATTCTCTTCAGTTTGGCTTGAAGCGCCGCCACCGATACTCATACTGATGACATTTGAACCAGCCGTACGACACTGCTCAATGGCTTTAACCAGATCAGAGCCGTAAGCCCAGTTACCTGAGTTGTCGAAAATTTTAATATTGTGCAGGTCAAGTAGACCGCTTGGGTTAACACTGGTGACACCTTTACCGTTATTACCCAAAGCAGCGATTGTGCCTGCGACATGAGTACCGTGTGAATGACCCGCTACCCACCAATCACCGGTGTCGTTACCCAGACCGTCGTTGTCATCACCAGTAATGCCCGAATCGGTGTAAGGACGCAAATCTTCGTGGTTGCCGTCATAACCAGTATCAGTGATACATACATTCATATTGCTGGTTTGAGCATCGCTGACCTGATTTGCCTGAACTAGGGCAACACCGTAAGGGTTAGATTCAGCCAGTGTTTCTACAGCCTCAGTATCGAAACTACGAGTCACGGTGTCAATCAGATGGCGGATAGGGTCAACTTCAACATATTCAACTGCCGAATCATTTTGCAATGCTTTGAGCTGAGCTTGGCTCAGGTGTGCAGCTGCGGCATTTGACATATCCATGTGAACCAGCATTTGTGCACCATGCTTGCTCAGGCTGTTAACGTTAGCCGCTTTACGCGCTTGGGCAATTGATTGGCCAGATTTGCTGGCAGCAGCCTGCAAAGATTTTTCCGCATGTTGCTTGAATTTAACAATGTAACGGGTGTTCTGCACTTTGGCAGTTTGCTTGAAAACGGCAAGCTCAGTCACAGGTGTTGCCTGTACTGATACGGCACCGATTGCCAAGGCACTGGTGATTGCGATTGTAATTAGATTTTTGTTACTTAAATTTTTCATTTTAAAAATATCATCCTACTTGTATTTGTTTTTTTATTCGCTGTTACCACAGCGGCGCTAACTGAACCGACTGTGCAACGTATTATGTTATTTATCCAATAAAGAAACCGATAAACCCAAGGTCATGTGTCTAATTGATTGAACAAGTGTGATGTTATAACATTCAACTTCAATGTCAAGCGTAATTTGATAACATTTTATTAAATAAATAGTAACTCGAAGGGGCTTAACTTGTTCATATTAAGTCAAATGTCATGTTTTAGGAATGGTAGAGTTAACAAAAGGTGAACAACGTTAATGAAAAGAATTCAACATGGTGAGTCAATATAATGGAGGGGATTGCGGCAAACGACAGCAGAAAAATGACCAAAGCCGCCCAGTTTATCCAACTAAAACCGTGTACATCACCAGCAAAGTTAATCGGTTGAAAATCTGTAAAAACAGCATTTGTCACCAACCCAAGTATGATGGACGTGGTCAAACAACTCACGGCCAACAGCAAAGCTGTCGAACGATTGTGTAATTTGCTTATTACCCCAAACGTCGATATATTGGTTGCCGGACCAGAGAGCAAAAAAGCCAATCCGGCACCGGGTGAAACACCGCCAATCAAAAATACCGCCACCAATGGCGTAGCACTTGAGGCGCAAACATAGACGGGTATCCCCACCCCTTCAGCTCTTTGATTGAGCTTTTGTCGGCTGCTGCAAGTGTGTTTAACGGGGGGTTTGTGGAATAAAACATGAACTAGGGTACCAACCACAAATGCTTGGAAATAAGCAACCGGGTTAGTCTGAATGGGGGCAGTAAAGTATCCGCGAAGGTAAACCCTAATACAGTACTAACAGCGATAATACCAAGCATCCCATAGGCGGCGATTGTGCCAAAATGTGGTTTTACAAACCACCAAACAAACAGCCCGATTGGCACTCGATGAATGGCCACACTTAATGCCAGATTCTGTTCAACTTGATACAACGCCAGTGCTGCACCATCTGCCAGCGTATGTATAACAAGTCCGACCACGCCTGTCAGTACGGCGATTTTATGTACTTCGCTGGTTTTTTTAAACACCTTTTCGACTAGCGTCGGTACAGCCAGTCCAAACAGCATGATTAGTATTATTGCAGGTCCGCTTGAATCAATCAGTTTGGGGATAATATCAATGCACACCAGTGCGGCAATAAATAAAAATGCGATACTTAAAAGCAATAGAGAGATGCTTGATGCTATCAATTGCTGATCACAACCCGGAATCTTGGCAAATTTCCGAAAAGCACATTGCTATCTGGCCAAGGCAAAACCCAGGTCATTGAAGATATTTACTTATTGGCTGCCTGGTGAAGTCATTGACCACAGCCGTTGTTCATCGTTCTTGCCCTATTGAAATAGGGCAAAAGCGGGTGTTGTTGACGCTTGATCCGATGTAAAAAACTTGCCCTACAACTCCCATGACGGGAAAGGATCGCTTAGCGTTGCCCAGTAGTCTTTCCCTTTAAGCAGCTCATCATCTGACAACAGGCATTGATCCAGAGCGTGGGTCATCGCAGCCTGATCCAGTTGCTGACCAATGAACACTAATTCCTGACGCATATCACCAAAAGGCTCTACCCACTGTTTCTTTATAGAGTCTAGCGACTCTTCATCAGCAGGCCAGTCAGCTTTGGGGGTTGCCTTGTAAAACACACCACCAAAACCATAATGCATGATGCCACCAGCCTGATTCCACTCTCCGGCAAATTGAGGACGTGATGCCAGCCAAAAATAACCTTTGGATCTGATTAAGTTGCCAAATTGTTCAATTGAATCAATAAACTGATGAAATGGTCGACGGGCTTGAAAATTAAAGCTGCTGATACCGTACTCTTGTGTTTCAGGCACATGTTCGCCGCGCATTTCTTTGAGCCAGCCTGGCGCTTCTTGGGCACGTTCAAAATTGAACAAACCCGTGTTGAGCACAGCATCAATGTCTACTTGCCCCTGGGTGATCGGGATGATTCGGGCATGTGTATTGAGTGTTTTGAGTATCGCCATAAGACGCTCAATATCACCAACTGGCGCCAAATCAGTTTTACTGATGAGGATAACATCGGCAAACTCAACTTGATCAACCAGTAAATCAGTGACACTACGCTCGTCTTCTTCTCCCAGCGATTCGCCTTTGTCTTGTAAGAATTCCGCCTCTTGATAATCCTTTAAAAAGTTTACCCCATCGACAACCGTGACCATAGTGTCCAATATTGAAATGTCCGATAATGACATGCCATTCTCATCGGCAAAGGTGAAGGTTTCGGCGACTGGCAATGGCTCAGAAATACCCGTGGATTCAATCACTAGGTAATCAAATCGACCCTCTTTGGCCAGCTTGGCCACCTCCAGCAGCAAATCTTCACGCAAAGTGCAGCAAATACAACCATTGCTCATTTCTACCAGCTTCTCATCAGCGCGGTTGAGGGAGACTTCGTTTTGAATCATCGCCGAGTCGATATTGACCTCACTCATATCATTGACAATAACAGCGACTTTTTTTCCCTGACGATTATTCAGGATATGGCTGAGCACCGTTGTTTTCCCTGCACCAAGAAAACCCGAAAGAACAGTCACGGGTAATTTACTTTGTTGAACCATAATGGGACTCTCAATTTTTTAGAATTAAATTCAAACGCAAATGTGATGTTATAACATCTCCATTCAATAAGAAAGCGTTATTAGACACACTTAATTTTTGCCTTTATTTTACAATCAGCTAAATACAAGTGCAGTGGCTTATCTAATCAGGTTGGAATCATTAGGAAATTTGGAGTCAGTGTTACATTGATTTTTGAATATATGAGCTGACAGTGTAGAGATAGGTGCACTCATGCTGGTGGTGGCAAGTCTTGCCTCCAACATAACTCATAACTAACAAGGATAGGTCGCGCGCAGCCGCGACTTGATCCATTGTTGCATTGGTCATTCATCTGTCATATAAACCCGCTAAAGTGCGCGCTGTTTTTATCAATCGCTGTAAACCCCAATGAAATACTCAAAAAACCTTGCCTGGATAGCACTGCATACTGGCCTGATGGTGGCAGTGCTCATCAACCTATTGTCTGGATTGCGTATTGCCAGTTTGACTTATCCATCACTGCTGCTGTTTTCGGCGTTATTACCGCAAGGTGATATGCACGGGCTACATTTGATTGGTGCCGTGGTATTGCTTACCTGTGCCTTGGCTTTTGTTGGTTATAGTGTGTTTAATGTCGAACAGAAGAAATCTGGACGCCAGTCAACATATCACAAGCTGGTGATTTACACCGGGTTTGCGGCACTTTGTGGGCTGATTGTATCAGGCACTGGAATGTACTTTAACTGGTCAGCGGCCAAAGTCTGGCATTTTGGCTGTGCCCTAGTGTTGCTCGCTTATCTGGGCCTTCATGCTGCGGTTTATTTTGCCGGGTACGGTTGGCAAGTGCTACGTTTGATAAGTCTACCTAGTAAGAAAAATCGGGGCCGTCATCTGGCTT
>JBLGCB010000160.1:0-12904 GCA_047617105.1 Phenylobacterium sp.
GATGCGGAATTACAAAGCGATATCAAAGGGTTGTTTGTGAATTGATGCTCGTAGATACTAGGATGGGATGGCCCGATATGAATAGTTGCATCAACCTTGACCAAAAACGTAATCAGGTATAAAGTTAGCAAAGGCTAAAGGGGCGTACTTGTACACCATCAAACAATAAAACCCGGCTTCCAACCGAGTTTTATTGTTTCTATCTTACCACTATGTACAAATCAAAATCCGCCAAATACCAATCACGTTCTTCGTCCCCGTTCATGCGCTTCCGCGGAAGCATTTTTTATCTTATTCACCCCTCAAAAAATCGACGACCCAGTATGACTAGTCAAATACTCCAACATCCGCATTCCCTTATACGAGTTGCCTTTAGCATTGAGCTTAAGACTCCACACCGCAATGCTATACTGCCCTGGATGCACCGCAATAATCCCGCCGCCAACGCCACTTTTACCCGGCAAACCGACCTTAAAAGCAAACTCCCCTGCTTCGTCGTAAAAGCCACATAACTGCATAATCGCGTTAACCCGCTTGGCTTCACTTGACGACACCACTCGCTTGCCCGTTAAAGGATTCACCCTGAGATAATCGGCGACACAATCTTTAAGTATTTTGATGTTGAACACCATCAATTAGATTATGAGTTGGTGGGGCGATTGTATCTCAAGCGTTCGCCGATTTGTGCAGTTTTTTTCTTCCAATCTTGTGTTACGATATGGACCATAATCTTTATCGTGTGGACAGTATGGAAAACAAAAGATGACATCAAACCTGAATGATATAATGACCGAACGGTCTACCGAAAGCCAAAAGCGTATTAATGAAATTGCAGAAAATTTATTACTCGAAGTAAAACTTCAGGCCATTAGAGAAGAGCTAGAATCAACGCAATCACAATTAAACACTTAAAACGCCTCCGCCAGAAAATCCATCATCGCCCTAATCTTGCGGTTATGCTGCACATCAGCATGACACACCAGCCAAAACTCTAGGCTGGGAATGGGCACCTGGGGCAAAATCTGTTGCAACTGCGTGCACTTCTCAATGATTGGCTGATGGGTCAGCGTGATGCCTGCCCCGCTACGAGCCAATTCAATTTGTAGCGGTAAAAAGTCGGTTTTATTGCTGATATTAAGTTGCGAATACACCAGTCCCATCTCGCTAAGTCCTTTTTCCATTTGCTGATCACGATCGAAGCCGATAATGGCATGTTCAGTAAGTTGTTCTAAGCTGGTCGGCTCGCCATGTAACGCCAGATAGTCTTTGCTGGCGGTCATCTGCAATTCAATATCCTTAAGGCGTTTGGCCACCAAACCCGGTTGGGTGGGCCTGAACATCCGCAGTGCAATATCCGCATCTCGTTTATTTAAGCTGGCCACCGTGTTTGAAATATCCACTTCAACCGTGACTTGGGGATAACGTTGATTAAAACGGCTCAGCACTGATGGCAAATAATACTGGCCAATCACCTCATTGGCGCTGATACGAATATCACCCGATAGCGACAATATCGCACCACTGGCCAAACGAGAAAAACGATTGGCCGCCTGCTCCATCGCCTCACTGCTGTCGAGTAATTTAGCGCCATTTTCAGTGATTTTTAGCCCCTGAGTACTGCGGTCAAATAAGGTGATCCCCAGCTTTTGTTCTAGCGCGGCCATATGTCGACTTAAGGTCGGCTGAGATGTGCCCAACTCATTGGCTGCCTTCGATAAACTGCCGCACCGCGCGACAGCGACAAAACTTTGGATCCATTCCCACGGTAAGTTATTCATATATGAATAGCCATTGGTTAATTTTGACTGTTCATTAATAACATTAGAATAGCCATAATGGCAATCACTTTCAACGGCTTCTGTAAAGACAGGTAAACGATATGACTTCAAACCTTAACAAACGCGCGCTGATTATTGGCGCCAATGGTACTTTTGGTGGTGCTGTCACGCAAGAACTTTTAAAACAAGGCTGGCAGGTCAAAGCGTTGCTACGTGATGCGGCTAAATGTCCAAATTGGCTAAATCCTGCCGATATTGTGGTGGGACACTGTGAATCTTTGGCTGATGTTAAAGCAGCCGCCGGCGATGTGAATTTGATTGTTTATGGTGCCAATCCCTTGTATCACCAATGGCACGAAAAGGCGCTGAAAATGCTCGAACCCACTGCGGTGGTGGCACAAACGTATCGGTTACAGATTTTGTTTCCAGACAATGTTTATAGTTATAACCCGCAACAAACCCCGCTGATTGATGAAACGTCGCTGCAAAACCCGGTGACGGATAAAGGCCAAATTCGTATGGTTATGGAGCAACGACTACAGCAGGCCTGTAATAACGGTGCGACGGTTACTTTGGTTCGGGCCGGAGATTTTATTGCCCGCGGTGCTGACAGCAGTTGGTTTAATCAATTATTAACTAAACGCAAAAATGGCTGGGTATTAACCAACCCATCGCCACAAGGTCATTGTCATAATTATGTTTGGATACCCGATTTGGCCGCCAACGCCGTCGCTTTGGTTGATATTGATAGCCATGGTTTTAATGTTTGGCATGGGCAAGGCATTAACGCTAGCCATCAGGATTGGTTAGATGCGCTGACGTCGCTGGACTTGGCCAATAAAAGCCGAACTCTGCCTTGGTGGGCGCTTAAGGTGATTGGTTTGTTTCATCCGGTGGTAAGAGAAGTGGTTAAAATGCGCTATTTGTGGCAGCAATCATTGCAACTCGATGGCCGCAAAATGCAGGCTGCGCTGGGTGAAAAATATCAGACGACGTCGTTGACGGATGTGATCAGGGCAATGACGTCTAATGATTGACAGGCGTCACTAAAATGAATCAACTCACTTTATTTCCAGAATCAAAGGTACTCAGCAATTGGCTGATTTTGGCCAAGTCAACCGGCTTGGTTAAATAGTCATCAAACCCGGCGCCAAGTGCTTTTTTGATTTGCTTGGCATGGGCATCGGCGCTTAGGGCGATCATTTGCACTTGTTTTAAGTAAGGCACAGCTTTAAGCACTGCAACCGCCTCATTGCCACTCATTTGCGGTAGGTTAATATCGATAAAAATCATATCAGGGCATTTGCTTTTGGCAATAACAATGCCTTTTTCAGCGGTGTCGGCGGTTAATAAGGTGATGGTTGGATATTTATGGTTAAACAGCTGTTGCAGCAGTTTCACGCTGGCTGGGTTATCTTCAATATAAAGCATACAAAATTGATGCTTGATGACTTCATTCGCTTCAATTACGGTGCTGGTGTCAGGGTATGGTAATGCTTTTTTGGCTTTAGGCAATGTCACCCAAAACGTGGTGCCTTTATTTTTTTGACTGCGTAAACCGATGGTGCCATTCATATGCATTACCAAAAATTTGGTTAATGCCAAGCCGATACCAGTGCCCTGGATTTCACTTTGTTCAGCATAGGTTAGTCGGGTAAAAGGCTCAAATATTTTTTCTTGGTCGGCTGTGTCAATGCCCCAGCCTGAATCTTCAACAGAAATTTGCACTTGGTCATCGTCAACTGCTTTGACGGTAATGGTGATAGTGCCATCGACTTTATTGTATTTGATGGCATTGGTCAGCAAATTAATCAACACTTGTTTCAGGCGCAGGTTATCTGCGCTGACCCGCTCGTTGGTCTGGTTAACATGAATGGTGATATTGCTCTGTTGCGCTTGTTTGCCTACTAGCGCAACACTTTGGCTGATCACCCGAGACAGTTCACAATCCTCCACATCGATATCAATCTTGTCCTGTTCAAGATGAGAAATATCCAGCATATCGTTGATTAAGCCCAATAAATGTCGGCCTGCATCGAGAATTTGTTCAGTGTTTTCTTTTTGTTGCTCGGTGGTATCCTCATCCGCCAGTAATTGCTGTAATTGTGAAAAACCAATAATGGCATTGAGTGGGGTGCGTAACTCATGAGACATGCGGGTTAAAAATTGACTTTTTGCCTGGCTGGCTTCTTCAACCTTTTGTTTTTCCTCACGAATGTTTTTAGTTGCATCAGCGATTCTATCGCCTAAATGCTGATTAAGATTGCCAATTTGTTGGTTAACACCATGATATCTAAAAAGAGCCCAGAACGAAAATAACAATAATAGTGTGACCAACAAATAGGTCGCATAAATCGCTTGCTGTTGCTGCTTAAGTTGCGCTTCAAGTTGTTTAGCCAAGACCTTATGCAGCTGCGCAATATGGGCAATCACCGGATGTTGCTTTATCAAGCCTAGATGATCATTGACGTTTCGCTGCTTGTTAATGGCGTGTTCAATATGAATTAGGATGTTTTGCCACTTTTCATTGCCAGCATGTTCAGTCTTTAGTGGCTGTAAATAACGTAAAAGGGTGTTATCGGTTTCAGTGGACATAAATTGATGAAAAAACAGTCGCTGCAAAGTCAGCAATTGTTGCTTGTTATGGGCATTCTCTTCGCTAAGAAGTTGCTCAAGCTGTTGCGGCAAAAAAGCGATGGCATTTTTAAGGATGGAATAATCTGCTTTAAATTGCTCTGTGAGGTTTTCTTTGTTTTGTATATGGTGTTGTAAATTGGTCAAATTCATCATCATCTCAGGCCCCTCATCCGCCAATAAAAGCTGTATGGTGGCAAAGTTGCTATTGATATTTTGATTAAGGTAACGCAAGTTATCGTAATGTAACACCATACCATTGCGGATATGCAATAAGGCCAGTTCGAGGTCGTTATTTTGTTGTTCTAATTGATAAAAAGCATTGTTTGCAGCATTGAGCGTGGTCAGCGGTTGAGACTTTATGGCGACCAACAGGGCGCTGACTAACAATAAAATGGACATCAGAATCAATACTTTCAGACTGCGTTTAGGGTCTATCATCGGCTTTATTTCCTTGCGCCTGCGCTATTAAACGGTGAGCCCGTTAGGGTGTTAAGGAATTTAACCAGCTCTTCAACCTCGGGTTGAGTGAGGCGCAAACCCAATTGATAATAGGCCATGGTGGTTACCGCCTGTTCTAATGTTGGCGCAGAACCATCATGAAAATAGGGGGCCGTTAGCGCGATATTACGCAGACTCGGCACTTTAAACTTATGCTTGTCTTGTGGGTTTTTGGTCACATTGTAGCGGCCAAGGTCGCTTTGACGAAGTGTTTCCCGATTGGCAAAGTAATCACGCATGACGCCAAATGTCTGAAACATATTTCCGCCAAGATTGACCCCTTGGTGACATGAATTACAACCGAGTTTTTTAAACCGTTCAAAGCCTTTTATTTCATCTTTGCTCAGTGCGGCGCTATCGCCGCGTAAATACTGATCAAACCGCGCATTAGGTGTGGTCAAACTGCGTTCATAGGTGGCAATGGCATGGCGAATGTTATCTGCGGTGATACCGCCTTTAAACAGTTTTTTAAAGGTGCTTTTGAGTGCTTTGTCTTGGCTTAATTTACCAATGACCTGAGGCCAGTTACTGTCCATTTCTTTGGCATTATTGATAGGGCCATTAACCTGTTCTTCAAGGGTGTTGACCCGGCCATCCCAAAACTGTTTGAAGTTAAAAGCGGCATTAAAAACCGTTGGAGAATTTATATCGCCTTTTCTACCGCTAACCCCGGTAGAATGTTGTTGTTGGTCAACCCCGCCCTGAGCAATGATATGGCAGCTGGCACAGGCAATGGTATTGTCACCAGACAACCTAACATCATGAAATAATTGATCACCCAGCGCGACAACGGCTTGATCCAATTGAAAGGGTTTTAGCGGAATAGGCACGAAAGATTGGTAAGATATTTCAGTATTGGCAGGTTGCGGTGCGACACCAGCGCCCGATACTGCAACGTTGTCTGAGCAACCCGTGAATACGGTAGCGAGCAGGCAAGCTTGACCAAATTTGATGAAGCCTTTCAACCAACTGGTTTTGATTACACTCATAGAAAACGTATGACCTTAATTTTACTGAAAATAAATCTGCTGTCAGAAATGACGGTATTCTCCGTCAGGTGGGCTAGTGTTTTATCATTGTAGTCAAATCCACTGGAATCAGCTACTTATACCTCAAAATATCTTTACCGGGGTCAATGCCGATGGACAAGCGGTTAAATCCACCATAAAACCGAATATCTCAAAATGATCTCCCGAACAGCCTGATAATGTTAGATTACTGACGAACCAACTGATTTTAGTCAAGCAATCACAAGCTGTCGACAGGCAGGAAAACAGGAAAAATATTTATGAAAAAAACATTATCAAGCATCCTTTTACTTTCGGCGTTAGTTTCATCTGCTGCCCATGCAGGTTCAGGCAAGGCAATCGTTGCGCACTGGGGCGCCAGTGTCAGTCAATTTAATTA
This sequence comes from Phenylobacterium sp., assembly GCA_047617105.1. GTDB lineage: Bacteria > Pseudomonadota > Gammaproteobacteria > Enterobacterales > Alteromonadaceae > JABSOG01. The sequence goes on from JBLGCB010000160.1 coordinate 6,321, forward strand.
TGTTTTTATGAGCAATATCAGCAACAATCCACTGGATGTTACGGTGACTTATTATCAACACGACGGCACATTGCTCAGTGATAGCAGTAAGGTTTTTCACAATTTCACCAATAATGACGCGACCATTGCCGCGTCGAATACCGCCCACATCCAGCTAAAGCCACCGGCATGGACACGGGGTTATGCGGTGATTGAATGGAAAAACCAAGGTACAGATGATGACACCGTCGGTCTGGTTGCTCACTCTTGGCGGGCAATGGCATCAGGCGAAAATACTTTCTCTATTCCAGTCAATAATGGTCAACCATTTTAAAATAACCGTTTAAGTGCCGTTCTGTTTACGCCTGATGACTCTTGCGAAAAACAGACGGCACAGCGTCAAATAACTGAGCGAATTTACGACAAAAATAACTGTGGTCGGCAAAACCGCATTCACTGCCCACCAGGGCAATGGGCAAATCTGTTTCTATCAGCATTCGGCGGGCGTTTTCAAGCCGAACCTCATTGATAAATTGTTTGGGGGTTTTGTTCATGTGCTTCTTAAAACGCCTTTCTAGCGCACTCACCGATAAATGAACCGTTTGGGCCAGCTGGTGAATGGTAAAATCATGCATGTAATTTTGCTTGATATATTCCACCGGCGCTTTTACCGCTTCCATCCCAGAGATCGCAGGGGAAGTTTGCTCCAAGTGACGGGTGATACCATAGGTACCAATCACCTCTTGCTGGTCATTAAACAACGCCCGTTTTGAGGTGACAAACCAAGCAAACTCGCCAGAGTGGAGCACGTTGATTTCTAACCGTTCGGTGACAAACTGCCCTTTCATCACCCGTTGGTCGTCAGTGACAAACTGGCTGGCAATCTGCTTGGGGGCAAAATCGAAGTCTTTTAAACCAATGACCTGATCCAACGAGTTTACCCCGTAATGGCGCAGCAATTGCGCGTTGACATGCATCAGCCGACTGTCGGTGTCTTTAATCCAAAATAAAGTGTCTGGGATTAAATCAAACATCGCGATCAGTTGTTGGGTGCCAATTTGTGCCAGTAAATCTGTCATGAACACCCCATTGGTTAAATCAGCTAACGCTTATTTTGTCATAAGTGACGCTGATTTTTACTAAAATAATATTTATACTATCATTACAATGAACGTTATCCATTTGAATGTCTAATAACTTTTATATAAAATTTCAAACAAAAAATTATCAAAAGCATGATTAATGTTAACCTAAATGCCACAAATAATTTTATTTGGTACACCTCTTGCCTACTTATTGGTGACGCTTAAATTGTTTGTTTTATAGCCAATACGGTACAGTATCGGCAAGACCAACAGGGTGAGCAAAGTCGATGAAATAATGCCGCCAATCACCACCGTGGCCAGTGGCCGCTGCACTTCTGCGCCAGTGCCCATATTCAGCGCCATTGGCACAAAACCCAAACCCGCCACCAGTGCGGTCATCAGCACTGGCCGTAGTCGAATCATCGCGCCATCAATAATGGCTGAGATCAGTTCACCCCGTTGCTGGTATAAATCGCGGATAAAACTCAACATCACCAAGCCATTTAATACCGCCACCCCAGACAGTGCGATAAACCCCACCCCTGCGGATATCGATAACGGCATATCCCGAATCCATAACGCAATCACCCCGCCAGTGAGCGCCAATGGGATGCCGGTGAAAATAATCAACGCATCTTTCACTGAGCCAAAGGCCATCACCAACAGCCCCAGTATCAACGCCAATGTCAGCGGCACCACAATGGATAATCGCTGGCTGGCAGATTCTAACTGCTCAAAGGTACCGCCATATTCAAGCCAATAACCCGGGGGAATATCGACTTGCTGATTGATCTGGCTTCTGGCGTCTTTAACAAAGGTGCCAAGGTCTCGGCCTCTAACGTTGGCGGTCACCACGATGCGTCTTTTACCATTTTCTCGGCTGATTTGATTGGGTGCCATCGCGATGCTTAGGGTAGCAACCTCAGATAGCGGCACATAACCTCCCGCTGGCAAGCTCACAGGTAAATCTTTGAGTTTGGCCACATCCCGACGAATATCTTCAGGTAATCTAACCACCATTTTAAAGCGCCGATCACCTTCATAAATCAACCCCGCCGTCTCACCACCAATGGCGGTGGCCACCACATTTTGCAAGTCACTCACATTAAGGCCATAACGGGCAATGGCCAGGCGTTTGGGCAAGATGGATAACATCGGCAAACCGGTGACCTGTTCAAGTTGGATATCCACCGCGCCGTCGACTTTTTCCATCACCTCTCTAATGGCGGTTGCGGTGGTGAGCAACTGATCAAGATCATCACCCACCACCTTAATGCCCAAGTCTGCCCTAACCCCAGAAATCAGCTCATTAAACCGCATCTCAATCGGTTGGGTTAATTCAAAATTGTTGCCCGGTTGGCCTGAAACCGCCGCGACAATTTCACTGGCCAGTTCGGCATGGGTCTGTTGTGGATTGGGCCATTCATCACGGGGTTTGAGCATAATAAAGGTATCAGCAATATTCGGCGGCATCGGATCATTGGCGATCTCTGGAGTGCCCACCTTAGAGAAAACATTTTTCACCTGGGGGAAAGGTTGAATGGCCGCCTCCAAGGAAGTTTGCATTTCAACCGACTGTTCTAGCCCGGTGCCCGCAACACGAATGGCCTGAAGCAAGATGTCTTCTTCATTGAGTTGAGGAATAAATTCAGACCCCAGCGTGGTGGCCAACCACACCGAAAAGGCGACCAACGATGCTGCCGCGACCAGCACCAACCAACGTAACTTCATCGCACCCAGCAGTAAGGGTTTATACACTAATTTGCACACCATCATCAGACGGCTTTCTTTTTCACTGATTTTGCCGGTCATGAACAAGGCAATCGCCGCAGGCACTAGGGTGACAGAAATCACCAAGGCTGATAACAGCGCCATCACCACGGTGGCGGCCATGGGATGAAACATTTTTCCTTCAACGCCAGTCAGGGTAAACAGTGGAATATAGACCACGGTAATGATAATGATACCAAATAAGCTCGGTCTGATGACTTCATTGGTGGCGGCAAACACCACCGCTAGTCGTTCTGATCGGCTCAGGGTATTACCTTGCCCCGCCTGAGTTTGGGTTTGGGCCTGTGCCAACCTGCGAATGGCATTTTCGACGATGATCACCGCGCCATCGACAATCAAGCCAAAATCCAGCGCGCCCAAACTCATTAAGTTAGCCGACACCCCGGCCTGCACCATAGAGGTAATGGTCGCTAACATCACCAGGGGGATCACTGCCGCGGTGATCAATGCTGCTCGCACATTACCCAATAACAAAAATAACACCACAATCACCAGCAATGCGCCTTCGGCCAGATTCTTTTGCACCGTCGCCACCGCTTTATCGACTAGGGTGGTACGGTCATAAACCGCTTCGACCTTGATGCCGTCGGGCAAAGACAGTTTCACTTGCTCTAATTTCTTGGCAATCGCCAACGATACCGTACGGGCGTTTTCGCCCATCAACATCATCGCACTGCCCAGCACGGTTTCTTTACCGTCACGAGTCGCGGCACCGGTGCGCAAGGCTTTACCAATCGCCACCTCGGCGACATCGCTGATTTTTATTGGGGTATTATCGATGTTTTTGATCACCACTTGCTCAATGTCAGCCATGGTCTTAAGCTGACCTGGTGAGCGCACCGTGAGTTGCTGGCCGTTGCGTTCAATAAAACCGGCACCACGGTTGCTGTTATTGTTGGCTAGTGCAACACCAATATCGGCAAAAGAAATGCCAAACTGGAGCATTTTTCGCGGTGATGGGGTGATGTGATATTGCTTGTCATAACCGCCGATGGTGTTGATTTCGGTGACTCCGGGCACCAGCGCCAATTGCGGTTTGATGATCCAATCTTGTATTTCTCGCAAGGCCGTCGCGTCAAATGGGTTGCCGTTAGGCTGTAAAGCGTCCGGCTGGGCTTCGATGGTGTACATAAAAATCTCACCCAATCCGGTAGAAATAGGCCCCATCTCGGGCGTCAAATCGGCTGGCAGGGTGCTTTTAATGGCGTTTAAACGCACATTAATCAGGTTACGGGCAAAATAGATATCGGTGCCTTCATCAAAAACCGCGGTCACCTGAGACAAGCCATAACGCGACAACGACCGGGTATAGGCCAAATGAGGGATGCCCGTTAACGCCGTTTCAACCGGGTAAGTGATGCGCTGTTCTGTCTCTAATGGCGAATAACCGGGGGTACGGGTATTAATTTGCACCTGCACATTGGTCACGTCTGGCACCGCATCGATGGGCAATTGCTGATAACTGCTAAAGCCAAGCCCCATTAATACTAGGCACATTGACATCATAAGCCAGCGCCTGGCGATCGACAGCCGTAATAGTGATTCAATCATGTTTTATTCCCTTTTATCAATGATGATGCGCGGCGCTGGATTTTTCTAAATCGGCTTTTAACAGATAGCTGTTTTGCACCGCATACTGCTCACCCAACGCCAAACCACTGGTCACTTCAGTAAATTGGCCATCAGTTTGACCAAAGGTCACCGTGCGGGTTTGATAACCATGATCAGTTTTGACAAAGATCACCTGTTGCCCTTCCATAATTTGAATCGCCCGGTTATCCACCATCAGCGGTACTTGCACCTTATTCACCACCACCGAGCCTGACAACAACATCCCGGTAGACCACTGGCCTTGGCTATTGTCCAGCGGCACACTGGCGATAACAAAAGGCTGATTTGATGGCGCTAGCAGTAGATATTTAATCTCCGATTGCGCTTCAATCTGGTCGTTAAAAACCGTGACTGGTTGTCCTTTTTTCAGCTGTTGCGCTTGGCCGGGGAAAATTTTATAGTCAACCCATAACTGCTGGTCATTGACCACCGTTAGCAGCACTTGTTGATTGGCTATCTCACCAGGGTTGGCGTTGCGCTCGGTCACCACGCCGGATATGGGTGAGGTGATGGTATAACGTTTAAGGCTAAGGTTTGACTCAATTTCAACCATCACCTCACCCGCTTTAACGGTATCACCAATGTCGGCGTTTAGCTGGGTGATAAGGCCAGCAAAACGGGCGCGAATTTGGCCAACCGCACTGGGGTCTACCACCGATTGACCATAGACATTAACGGTTTGTTTGATTTCTCCGCCAGTGGCAGACGCGGTTTTAATCCCGGCTTTGCTGGCCAGCGCCGCTGATAACTCAACCTGCCCTGATTCATGCTCATCGCCATGTTCGTCTTTGTGCCCATCGCCATGTTCATCTTTATGCTCAGCGCCATGTTCTTCACTGGCATAAACGGTTGGCGCAGCCATACTGGTCAACAGCAAAGACAGCGTCAATAGTGACGTGATTAAATATTTGTTCATGGTCTGACTCCTGGTGATGGATGACTTAAAGGCTCGGCGATCAGTTGTTCGATATCTGCGCCATAACGTAACGCGGCAGAAGCAGATTCAATTAAAGCCCGGCGAGCAAAAAGCAATTCTTGCCTGGCGGTTAAATAATCGAGGTAACTATAGACACCGCGTTGAAAAGCAATTTGGGTTTGCTCAAGTGCTTGTTCAAGGGTGGGGATAATGCTGTTTTTGAGGCTGTTGACAGTAAAAATGGCCTGTTTTCTATTGCTATAAGCACGATACAATTGGGTGCGCAGCTTAAGCAAGGTCACTTCTTTGTTGGCAACCACTTCATCTCGTGCCGCTTGGGCTGTGGCCATTGCCCCTGAATGACGGTTTGGCGCAAACAAAGGCATACTAAAACCGGCAATCAGCGCCGTCTCATTGGTATCCAGCATATGCTTAAAGCCGACAGACCAGCTGATATTGGCACTGGATTGGGTGTCGGCCAAGCGCAATTGGGCTTCTTTTAAGCGTTTTTCGGATGCCAAAAGCATAATCGCCGGATTTTGTTTCACCTTGGCAAATAACAGATCAAATTGAATGTCTGCGCCAAAATGAAATAAATCGCCCTCAACCCGGCTAAACTGTGGTGTGGTTTTATTCCACATCAAGGTTAATGCGCGTTTGGCATAATCCAGCTGTTGCCGTTCAGATGACGCTGTGAGTCGAGCATTGCCAATCGCCGCCATTGCCCGTTTAATTTCCGCCTCTGGCGCAATACCTGCTTTTACCCGTTTTTGCGCTTCCTCTAGGGTTTCTTCTGCCAATTCGCTGGCATAGGTCGCCAATGCCAGACGTTCTTGTACGCTGAGCACCAAGATGTATCGACGGGTCACTTCACCAAGCAAATTTAACCCTTCAATCTCTTGCTGCGCTTCAAGTCGCGAACGGCGACCATTGACGACATCAACACGGGCATCACGTTTACCGCCCATTTCAACAATGGATGATAATGATACGGTTAATTGGGCATTGTCTAGCTTATTTAAATTGCCGGTTGGCGAGAGGTCTTCAACTTCAAATGCCACCTCATACGCTGGTGTTAGCGCTTGAGTTTGCTGTTGGCCATCAAGCGCAGCCTGACGAAATTTGAATACTTTTAGAGAGGGGTGTTCACTGAGTGTGCGTTTGATGGCGTCACTGAGTTTTAGGCTACTGGCTTGAGTTGG
>JBLGCB010000161.1:0-12856 GCA_047617105.1 Phenylobacterium sp.
TTGTTGTTTTTGGCGAAATTATTATCGCAAAACTTCAGCACTTATTCCTCAGATTTCTTTCACTATTTGCCCTTATTTATATGAGTTTGTCCAAATCAGACACACTCTGTGTGATCTGAATTGCCAGGGGACGTTGAAGATCATCAACAGGTGTGTTTTTGTTCAGATAAACACGGGTCTTTATTGAGTCCACCGTATATTACGTTGGCAATAAATCACTTATCTCTCTGCATTTTTTCGACTTGATTTTTAGTACATTTAGCACACTTCTTACCGCTCTAATTGCTACCCTATTTGATTGGAGCCATATTTTTGATGGCTGTGCGGTCAACGCCAATCGCCCGAGCAAATGTGCCGGGTTTTATGTCTAAATCATCCAAAAAATCTTCTTTTAGCATGATGCCTGGATGCTCTATTTCAATAAACTCATCAGTCATTTGTGGGGTGGTTTTATCTGCAAAATTTTCAATCATAGTTGTAGTGTAGTGCACTACAGTTGATTAATCTATCATTCAATTTTGAAACCCTAAGTTGTGGCTTCATGATAACCAGGTTAAAATACCAACATCAATTCATCTTTAGCTATTTGGTTATGAAATTTTTAGATATTCGCACTGACTTTGCTTTTAAAAAAGTCTTTGGTAGCAAGGAAAGTAAACCCCGTTTGATTTCATTTTTGAATTCGATTCTCGATTTTGATGATGACTGTAAAATCACCGATTTGACCATAGCCGATCCGTATAACATCCCCAAGTTAAAAGGCATGAAAGACACCTATGTTGATGTAAAGGCGGTGCTTACAAATCAGAGTACAGTGATAATTGAAATGCAGATGCTTAATCATCCGGGGTTTGAAAAACGGGTGTTATACAACGCCGCTAAAAACTATTCAATGCAGTTGGTCAAAGGCGAACGTTATGACCTGTTGAAACCTGTGATAGCTTTAAATATTGTTAATTTTGAAATGTTTGATGATAATGATGAGATGATCAATGCCTACAAGATGTTGAACAAAAAAGACTTTACTGATTATAGTGATGATATAGAGCTGATTTTTATTGAACTGAAAAAATTCACTAAAACAAAAGAGCAATGCGAAGAGGTTCAGGATAACTGGCTTTATTTTCTTAAGAATGCTGGTGAGATGACCGTAATCCCTGAAAACCTGCCGCCGCAAGTTTACAGCGCGTATGAGGTCAGTAACGAGGCGAGTATGACCAAAGAAGAACTAGAGATTCAATACAAGAAAAAAGAGTGGATTGCCGTACAAGTCGGCTCTTTGGTGATGGCTGAGCAAAAAGGAAAAACTGCAGGTATAGAAGAAGGCATAGAAATCGGTGAAGTTAGAGGTGAAATGAAAAACGCTAGGACTGTCGCCAGTAAACTTTTTCTGGTTGGTATGACGGATGATAAAGAAGTTGCGGATATTTCGGGTTTATCTGTTGATGAAGTTGCAAAGCTTAGGGCTGAATAGTAAGTCGGTAGTCTGTTTGGGCGTTCAGGTTAATAGATATAATACTTAGATATCACTACCATCCAACCCACGCATCCCATAGCCCAGCATCGTAAAGTCATTTTGATACAACCGATGAATAACCCCTAACACGTCCTCAGCAACAGGCTCGTCATCAAGACTTAGGTGCTGAGTGGAATTGGCCCTGCGACTCATGTTGATGCCGCTAAGGCGGGCAAACGCGGTGGTTTCGGCTGCGGATTCAAGATGGATAAGACGATAATCCTTAACACCTCCTTCAAGACCTCTAGTACAGCCATCCGACGACAACACCGTATTAATTTCATCTAACAGATAACTCTGAGGTTGTAGATGTACGTCTTGCTGATAACAATCAGGCAAAAAATCAATAAATTGCGCATAACTGGTTTGTAAAAATCGTTGTTGAATTGACCGTTTGTCGAGCGGATTGTCTAGGTCGAGCACTGGGAAAAATAGCTGCTGGCAATGTTGCCAAGGGGCTTGGCCATTGCGCCGTGCTTTAATGTTAAGGCGAAATTTGTCTTTAAAAAAAGACTCCAGCCGGGCATAGGGGCTGCGCACAATCACCTGCCAATCGTTGGCTTGTCGATGCATGGCAGGTAATGCGGCGGCGTCGATTTGTTGCAACTGCGGTTCATCAACAAGGCGGCTGAACATTACCTTATAATTGGTCGAAATTAATAGTTTGCGATGGCGATCATAAAAGTGCGGCATCGGCTGTCCTGACCGGTTCAATGCCATGACGCAAAAAGTCTAAAACTTTACTTTGATTTTCACTGCCCCAACCAGGCGTCGGGTTAATATCGATGATATATCCGTTATCCTCGTCGTCCATCACAATGTCAATGGCACCAAAATTCATCTTGATGGCGTTAAACATTAAGCTGGCATCATTAATTAGGGCCTGATACGCGTGATGTTTGCATTGGTCAAAGGCAAAATACCAGTTTTTTCTCGGCAATCCGGGGCGCATTTTTTTCACCACATCGGGGTTGACGATTTCAGATAAAATGGCATGGTTGCCACAACGATACATGCGGTAGAAACGCTGATCGAGGTTTTCGATGTAACGCTCAATCACCACCCGTTCATCGTCGAATAGGGTTTTATCCACTGCTGCCATGGTGGTTTGATAATAACTGTCAAAACCCTGAATATCGCAGCCGATATTGCTGCGTAAATCCAACGCGATCAGCTGTTCAGGGCTGAGTTGGGATTCAAATTCTCCGCCATAGTTGTAGTTGCTTTTGACCATCACCAGCAGAGAGTCTTTGAGCTGTTGTGATTGCTCAATGGTGACACAATTTAACCCCAGTTGCTGGTTAAGTTGTTGGACATAACGTTTACGGGTATCGGTGACTTGGCCATTGTAAACCGTAAAACCAAGCGTTGATAACACGCTAAGCAGATGGCTGCGTTGGTTTAACCAATGCTCGCTATATGACAGGTTCAGTTGAAAAAACCAGTGCAGCGGTTGGTTGGGATGTTGGGCGGCGATTTGCCGGGCCATATCAATCAACCTTTGGTCATCTGCTTGGGGTTGCGCTTTAATGATTTGGGCGTGTGGAAACAGGTTCTGTAATAAAAAATTATCTCGGGTATGCCACTGATAAATCACGATATGCATTTAAACGGCTTCCTGTGTTGATGGGGCTTTTGCTAAACCCTCTGCTAGACCTTTTGCTAGGCTCTTTGCTAGACATAGGCGCCCGGGATGTTTGGCATACCAAGGTTGCTGGCCAAGTTTGCGACTGATTAATGCATTTTCGACTTCGAACAATTGATTGGTGGCGACGGCGTGCTGGCCGGGACGGACAATAGAGGCGGGGTTATGCCAGCAGCAGCTATCGACTAGACCATCAATATAGTTAAAGGGGGCAGGGCATAATCCGGCATTACAGACCCGGTAACTGTGTTCGGTATGGCCACCGCGGCGCAATTCGCCAAAATGCTGATGCCAGCCGCCCACCTCAGCCAACGCGGTTTGAGTGAAAAAGTTGACCTGAGCACTGCCATATTGAGCATGGCGAATGACGTCATTTTCACCCAGTCGGGTAGGTTCTATCTCATCATTGAGCCGCGTCGGTTCATGTAGCGAAAAATGATGAATGCCTGTTTGTAAATGCATATCAATATGTCCGGTGAATAAACGGCCATTCACCACCTCGACATCATCTTCAATAAAGAAGTAATAATCATAATCGCCCAGTAGCGACATCACCCGGTTTTTAGAGATGCCAACCCCTTCGGGTTCATCGGCGACAATGCAATTGACCCCCATGGCTAAAACCTCGGATAAAGTCGCTTGATTGGCCTCAATCGATAAGCCATCTATGGCCACCACCAAGTCTATATCGTCCAGCTCAGTCAGAGATTGCAGCAGGCTGTTGAGGTTATGACGAATGATTTGCGGTCGGGCACACGTGGTAAAAGCAACCAGGGTGCTGGCGGGTTTTAGCGCTGAAATGGGCTTGGTTTTGTTCATCGGGAGATTCCACCGATTTGTGTGTCTGCTTGATGCTGATTCTGATTTTGGGGCACAATTAAAGGATAATCGCCACCAGAGCGGTCATCTAATAACGCCGCCCGAGGTGAAATACCATGGCAGAATTCGGCCGGGCAGCCATCTTTAATCCAGTGACGTAGGCCAAGCAAATAACCTTGTAAATATTGTTCTGGCCAGCGATGCCAAGTGTTTTCACGACCCAATGAAGAGGTGTTTAATTCGATGATCCAAGGGTTATTGTCTTTATCATACATCACGTCGGCACCGCTAAATCCCTGGCCGTAAAAGAACAATTCTTTGCCTAATTTTTTTAATCCTTCTTCGAGCGGTGGCATGGTGCCAAGCTGGCTCCAGCGATAAAAACCGTTGTAGAATTTTTTGTCGAATACTGAGCGAGTATGCATATGGCGGCAGGCAAATGGTTGGTCGTAGAATAAGTCAACCTTATAGGTATCGGGGCTGCCATCGAGAATTTTCATAAAGATGTCGCCATCGGGGTTAAATTTGTCGGGGCAAAAAGGTTGGTGATCATCACGGGTCAGGCGTTTGATGCCGCCGCGAGAGTAGGACCAATCGGCTTTAAACAGTAAATTATCGACTTCCCAGCGGTCAAACAGCAGTGGGATCTGCGCTAAGTTATCCAGAGCACACCAAGTGGCCACGGGTAAGCCACAGCGTTCTGCCAGCACCAAACGTTCACGACGGTTAAGGCAGCGCTGGCCAATGACCTGACAACCTGGCGGGATTTTGTCTTCATCTACCGGGTCGTGTAATAACAAGATGGCACCGGGTTGAGCCTCTTGTACCGTGGCATACCAATTGGCCTGAATACCGTCGGCTCTAAGGTTTTCACACAAAAAGTTTAATCCCTGATGCACAACTTCTGCGGTTGATTTATCAATAAAATTAATCATCTGCATATTACAATTCTCTGTTTTGGTTGCTAATTTCCCGGTGTTACCGGGGCGTTGATGCTCGCTTGAGGCTTTAGAGGCTTAGCCGCTGGTGGCCGCTTGAGCAGGTGCGCCAGTTGCTGCGCGTGTTGTTGGCTGAGTTGTTGATTGAGTTGTTGATCATCTTGTTGGTACTTGTCCATCGCCCCTAATTTACTGCGTTTTTTCTCTTCAACATAGTCCAGTAAGGGTAGACCATGCACAGAACAAATGGTGTTACTGCGGGCTTGGTTGGCCAGGTAGTGGGGTTGGGCCTTGCTGTCGAAGACGCTGCGCTGGTGGTCGATATGATAGACCTCCAGTTGCAGTCGGCATTGACGCAAGTAAAGTCTGATCACATGTTCCATGGCGTTATCTTCGCCGCCCCAGCCTTCAAATGCTTCGTCCCACATGCCGATATCCAATAAGCTTTGACGGCGGATTAAAAAAATGCCGCCCGCAAAGGTATTGCCATAACGTTTGTCTTTAAACTGATAATCTGGTGATTCAGCGGTTTGGGGTTGGAGGTCAACGTTGTTGATGTAAAACTTTTTTGGGTCGACGGCATCAAAAACCTGCAAGCTATCAAAACAGTGTTGATAATCTGCTTTATCGAGGAAAATATCGCCATCGGCAAAGACGATAAAAGGCCGATGGCTGTGATTAACGCCGACGTTGTTTGACCAGCCACGATTAAATAATCCATCGTTATAAGTAAAAATAACTTGGCACCAGGGCAGTTCGCTGTCAATTAACTTTTTGCTGTTGTCTTGCTCGACAACCACAATATTGAGCTGTGGAAAAGCCTGGTGGATCAGGCGGGTGACATAATACAACGCCTTTTTTCTATCGGGGGATGATTCCCGATAGCTAATGATGTAGTCAACCTGATCAGGGGTGGCTGTGGTGACAGTGGCGTTTGCTTTCATCGTGTTCACATCACCTGAAGCATCATTTGACGTGGTGGGTGTATGTTGAGTTTATCCCAGTCACCGCGAAGCTGAATATAATAAGCGCCACTTTGTGGTGGTTGCCACTGGATGCTGTAAACCCCTTTGCCCACTTCAGTGACGGGGCTGCGGTTTTTCCACTGTCCCGGTGCCAACACCGATAAAACATTCATTTGCGTTAGGCCGGATACAGGCGCGCCAGAATTGAGGTCACGCACTTTAAATTGTAATGTGGTGGTTTGATCTGGGCTAAACTTTTGTCCTGGTATCAAGATGGTGGCAATCTGTTGCAGTGGATTGATCTCACTGTTTTTACCTGGGGTCACGCGGGCTTCAAAGCAGTGCACCACTTTAGGTGATTCCATAAAGAAGGCGACGTCATAGGTGCCTGCTTCGGCTAGGCGGGCGACGGTTTGGTAGATACCCGCTTTGCCTTCTTGCAAGCTGCGGTCGGCGGCCAGCACGGCGCGGGCATCGCGGCTGTAATTTTTGAAGCTGCCCATCGGGGCGGCCATACCTTCTTTGTAGTAATAAATTTGCTGATCGCCGGGATGGGCCACTAACACCCCATTTTCACCAGGCACTGGAATAATGCCGGCAGCCGGTGTGGTGGCTACCCCAAAACCCGCTTCTCCACCCGGAAAATCAACCACTTGCAGGGTAACGTCTTTTTTGACAATGGCATCCATGGGGATCATCAATATGGTGCCACTATTTTGGTGGCGAATATACGCGAGGGTATCGCTGAAATTGATCTGATCTGGGCCTGATTCCACTCTGCCACTTTTGGTGACTGTGTCATTGAGACTATCGACGATATAGACTTTGTCGTTGACGGGATTCGCCACCACTGCATGGCGGCCATTGGGGGCAAAACGTAGGTGCTCGATACCAATATCTAGGTCGATACGATGATTGACGCTAAAGGTTCGAGCATTGATGCTGACGATTTTGCCATCACCGCTGTGAGTGATATACATGGCATCGGCAGCGCTTGAATAAGCAATGGACGAGGGCTGTTGCGCCGTTTTAATGGTTTTGACCACGGCTAAGCGGGTGATGTCGATAACCGTGACATCATTGCTCGATGAATTGGCGACAAAAACGCTTTTGTTATCTGGGGTAAAGGCCAAGTGATGGGCACCTGAGGCCAATTCAAAGCGGGTCACACTTTGGTGGGTATCACTGTTAAACACTTCTACGCCGCCTGTTTTGCCGTTGTCATCGCTATAAGCGACCCAAACATACTGGCCATCAGGCTGTAAGCCAACGATGCCAGGGGTGCCGCTAACGGGCAATTCGGCCAATTTGTTAAAGCTCATGGTATCAATTACCGCGAGGCGTTTGGTTTTGGCTAAGGAGACAAATAAACGGTTTTCTTGTTCTGACATTTGCCAGTCAAAACCGGGGCTAGACAATGGCACCATGGTCAGTAGGTTGGTACCGCCGAAATGAAATAAAGGGTCAACCACCGAAATGCTGGCATCGTTGTTCATTACCATTACATAATAGGTATTTAGATTGAGGGTCGGTTGGGCGAGGATTGAACCACCGATAAAACTCTTGACCATATTTTTGCAGGTATTGGCATTACTCGGAACGGATTCGGCACGACGTTGCATCCACGCCGCCGGATAGGCACCAGACACCGGGGTACCGCTGGCATCGGTAATATTAAATTGAAATAAAGCGTCACTATTGGCGCTGACGGTTTTGCTGGGGGTGCCATCTTGGGCAGACATCAGCGAGAAATCGATTTTAATCCCATTTTGTTCAATGGTGGTGGCTTGAACGGCATTGATTTGCCATAACGTCATGAGTATCAACAGCAGCGAAACCCAGACTAAGCGTTTCGGTGTTGCGGTTTTTATTGTTAAATCTTTAGCGGAAAAAGTTGGCATATCCACTTTTCCTCCTGTGGTAAAACAAAAAAGAAAAACCTGGTTTACCCATCATTGTGTGGGTAAACCGAGTTTGTATTATGTCCATTAAGGACGGTGGTCAATTAATCACATCCAAAACTTACTATGGAATGCCGTAGGGTGGTCACGCTTTTTGTGCCCACGCGTGACCTTGCAGTCAACGGCAGGCTTTTCTTATAGGCATATGCCATGATCCGCGCCTTCCTACGTACATTCGGATGATATTTAATGATCACACCTAAGGCGCACACTTAACCATATTAGGGAAAGTGTTTGGCACTAAATCACAGTTTGCCGGTAAGGCATAACCTTCATCGGCAAAGCTGTCTTGCGAGTAGATATATTGCAAGTCAACGCCACCAGGTTTGGCTTGTGGCACACAGACCAAGGGTCGGATGCCATCTGCGTAGGCCACTGGCTGATTGCCGACACGGAATATGCCCCACATACCATAGTTCTGATCGCCACCAGGATATGAACGGTATAGATAATCCCCTGGACTGGCAAATTTACCACCAGCACTTGGTAGCACCACTTCAAATCGATCTGCGGCGCTGACACCCATGCGTGAACCCTGCCACTGTGAATCTTTGTTATGTTTGATCACAGTAGAATCATTATTATAGGGTTCTTCTTGCCATATATGGCCAAACAGCTCAAACACATGCTGATCGGCACCATGGGGTTGCATCACTCTGAAGCGCACCGGATCACCTGGATCGGCGTAATAAATGGTCGATTCAGGGTTACCCAGGGCAATGCCATTAGGGCTGTTTGGATAGGCGCTGCCGAGGTTATTAGAAAAAGCACAGGCCATATCTAATACGTAACTGTCTTCTTGGCCGATGTTGTTTGACCCACCGCTGGTTTCTTTATCGGTGGCCACGGTATCGCGATAACGTCCCCGTCCCTGAACCACGCCACTAGAGACTTGGCCGCTGTTGACATTGGTATCTTTACCCGCCATTCGCTCAACACCGTAATTGGTGGTGTTGGTAAATTGCGAGAATGCCAACTGGTCTTGGAACATCAACACGTTTTCACGGAAGTAAGTTCTCTTTTTAGGCTTTTTCGGGTTCTTAGGCACATACACTGTGGCCCGAATACCTGTCAATGAGTCACTTTGGCTCACATCAGCGGCGACAACCACAGGCGCTGCTGCCTGATTCATGCCGTCTGAACAGGTGGTTTTAGAACCGTCTTGTGAACTCCAGCAAGACCCAGCAGGTTCGATAATCATACCCGCCAACATACCATAACGGGTTTGTTTGATTGGATCCGCGGTGAGCAGGTTAGCAGTACCAAATTCAGCCGGGGTATAGCTACGAGAGCCATCGGCGTTATCGGTGGTGATACCCGCATACCAAGTATAGGTGTGGGTGCTACCGACATCGGCAGATTGGTTGTTGTTAAAACCAAGGTTAACGCCGTTGTCTTTGTTAATGTCATAAGACACTAATTGCGGTGCCAAAGCCACTTGTTCAGAAGGGGCTAAGGTCATATTACAACGCCATTCATTTGGTGGGCTGTCCCGTTGCGTCAGGTCGTACGTCCCGGATGACAACTGGTAAGCGATACAACTACTGGGGTTGCTGGCGGTACACTTATAGGGTGTACATCCTTGACCCGCGACATCGGTTGCAGAGGTATATCTGAACTGCAATAACGCATTTTGGGCGTTAATATCGCTGATGGTGGTGGCAGCAGGGAAAGAATTGCCTGAGCCTGAGGTTTTAAACTTGTTGGCCAGATTCACCGTGATACATTCACCTGCGGCGGCTCTGAGCACAAACGGTTCAATATGCTTAGCGGCACTTTGCTTGGGTAAGTTGGCCAATAAGTTGTCATGGGTACATGACGCGCCTTCTGCGCCAATATCACAACCAAAATACAATAACGCACTGTCATCGTTGATGCGTGCACGTTCATTGTAAACTACTTGCTTATCTGGCAATTGTGCGGCGGTGACAGATACCACATTATAAGAACGTTGTGGTGCGCCAGGTTTACAAACTGCTGGTGCTGTCTTAACCACTTTCGGGGTTTGATTGGATGGCAAACGTTGTAAACACAAGTCTTCTTGATCTTGTTGATAGGCACGTACCAAGCCCCAGTTGCCATTAAGCAAGCCATTTTCTTCAGATGAAGGGTTATACAGGTAGTCTGCAAAACCAGCTTTGGCCATATTGCCGTACTTACAATCAGGCGCACCTGTCAACTGTGTCGCCTCACCGGCGTAAGCGAGGTCGGTATTACTGACTGTCGAAACAGGCACATTAAACAACATCTCAAAGTGCTCAGATATACCCATCGGTTGATTACTGCGGTAACCAGAGGCACCATAAGAAGGTTCAAACAACCAGCGGAAACCCTGCATACTGAAATTATGCATGTTGATATGGGCACCCACTAGGGTTCTCACCTGTACTTTGTCTCCTTGATAAGCGCGTAATAACGGCGTATAGGGGTCGTATTTGTAGACACCAGCGGTTAGAGCAGGGGTGACACCCGCGGCCGTGGCTGTACCTGGTGCTGCTTGGGTATTTAAGTCTGCATCGGCGCGTTCAATGGAGTTGTAAACATAGGCCAAATCACCTTTGGCTCCTGAGGTTTGAGCCTGGGTGGTGGCAGTGGTTGCTGGGTCCCATACTCTGAGCGGTAGCGGGTCATTACGGTAATTGACCGAATAAGTGCCAAGCGCAAAGGGTGGGGTGGTGCTGATCAGGGTGGGGGTTTGAACCAAACCTGTTTGCCCCTGTGGTGGGTTGATGGCATAGTCCGGCGCCAGATATCCCGAGTAGTTATTGGCATAACTACGCAACGCAGAAACATAATCGGTGTTGGTGCCATCTTTAGCGGTATTGACACAAGTGACTAAATCCTGAGTACACAAGGCGTTGATTTGGCTGCTGTAGTCGGTGCAAGAGGCACCAGTATCACCCGATTTTTTAATACAACCGACGTTGGTACCAGCTGGTATGGCGGTATCTGCGACTCTGTCGATAACATTGTTTACCGTGGATGTGGTGCTGGTGAGTATTTGCACCGTTTGCTGCACCTGATCGCCCGCAGCAATGTCAACGGTGGTGGACCCTTCAAAGTTATACGGTGCTTCTTCGTTGGCTTTGGGATAACACATTGGTGGTAGATTACCATAGCTATCTTCAACACAGGGCTGAGGTCTTAAACCGTCTTTGGTATAGGCCAACTGAAAGTCTTGAAACTCCAACACAAACTCGCGATAGCTGTCTTGGGTTGGGTTTGGCGTATTAATGATTGCCGCCCAAGTAGTGGGGCCACCATCGGTTCTGGTATTTAACTGCTCGCCAGTTTCAGAATTCTGCCAAGTTGAGCCTTCAGGTTCAATCAACAAGCCCATATATAAACCAGCTTGCTGGTGGGTTGAAGGACTGAAATGGTCATGGGTAAACACGGTGCGTAAGGTGCGGTCTTTTCCTTGGTCGTTCAGTTGCGGATCGGCATACCAACGTTGTACTGTGGTTTGCGCGCCCATCCACTCGTTTTCGGCACGGGAGATACATTCTTTTTCATGGGCACTACCGTCGATATAACCTTCACATAGCCAAGTCGGCGCTTGTACGGTTAAGTTGACTTTATTGCCATTTTCATCCAGCAAAGCACCTTTATTGAAGTTTTTGATCCGTTCAACCACAGTTTCAGGGCTAAAGGTACCATCTTCATAGTTCCAGCCATTAGCACCGCCATCTGAAGAGGTAACATCAAATTTTACCAGGTGAATATGTTGACCCAAAACATCGGTTGGGGTACGTACTTGGAAATCATCCAGTTCATAATATTCAGGAATGACGTTTGAGAACCAGTAGTTAACACAATCACCAGAATTGGCGCGGAAAAACAACGGTTCTGGCGGTCTTTCACGGGTTAAAGTGGGGATCAGGTCTTGCCATAACACACCAAAACGTTGCTGCGAGTAATGCCAGCCTTTTTTATTCAGCACCACGTCCATTTCCATATCAACACCGCGATAGCTTCTCAGTTTCTCCGGTGGTGTTACGGTGGGTGTCTCCAAAAATTCACTGCCGCTGTCGGTCGAACATGGGTCGGCAAAAGGGGCTCCGGGTTGTTGCAATAAGCCATTTAAGACGAACTGTTTCCTTTTATTAGCAGGCGTGGTTGACCATCGCGTACGGGTCGCATGAGTACCCATGGCAACTTTTTCAACATTGGTGCCATCCTCCGGTAATTGCAGTCCATTTAATACATGGCTAAATTTACTGAAATCAAACTTGTTGTGGTACTCAACGGTTTCAGGGTCATAATTTTTAAACGACACTGCCGTTGGATTTCTCGGGTTGTTGGGGTCAACCGGATTATCTGGATAAGTAAATTCGATGCCAGGACGAGACACTACATGTCGGGGTAAACCGCCATTTAATTCTTTATTATCGATTTGGGCAAAATCCAATGGTGGATGCGGTGCTCTTTCACCAGCGATGCCCGGGATAAAGAAAGGGTAACCTGGGTTACGATATTTTTTGCCTTTCTTTGGACCGTCTGCATAGTGACCGACATAACGATTCTTTTTGTTTTTCTTTATGGTAATTTCAGGTAATACGATTTGACCGTCTTCGATATGCACTTCACCAGGCATAGGTGCCATGGCGATGGTGGGCATTGGCACTAAACCTGGGATTGGGGTGCCTTTGAGGATTTCGGCATCAGGATAAGCACGGCTGCCATTTTCTGGGGTGCCGCTGCCATCGGCATCGAGTTTTGTGCCTTTTTCAAATACATCATGAACGCGCCACATACTCCACATACCCTCAGCAAAGTGGGGGTAAAAGTGGCAATGAAAAATCGAGTCACCTACGGTTTGGTTGCGGTTACCACTACCGTTATAAACCATATCCAAGGTAAAAGATGAACCCGGACCAATCAGTTGGCTGTCGAGATAATGGCTGTCATCGCTATTCGGTGAATGTAACCATTGATGGGCATGTAAATGGTGTAAGTGGTGCAGGGTACCGGCACCATGATGGATGCGCATTTTTACATGGTCGTTCATGTAA
>JBLGCB010000162.1:0-12853 GCA_047617105.1 Phenylobacterium sp.
ATAACGTGCACTTAAAAGACATCGCCACCATTAACCTCGAATTGCCAGAAATGGAAGAAGGCCGCCACCTTGACCAAACCTATGCCATTGGCATGGACATCTATAAAGAATCCAACACTAACTTGGTAGACGTGGCAAAAGCCGTATCGGCAGTGATTGCACAAAGTAGTGATAACCCGCAGTTTGACGGCATCAACTTATTGGTGATGGACAATATGGCCGAAGGGGTGACTTCGTCATTATCAGACTTGCTCAGTGCAGGCCTTATCGGTGCCTTGCTGTCAGTTCTGGTGCTGTACGGTTTCTTGCGTAACGTGGCCACCACCTTGATCGTGGTATTGTCGGTGCCCTTCTCCATTTTTATCACCCTTGGGGTGATGTATCTGATGGGCTACAGTCTTAATATCTTATCAATGATGGGATTAATGCTCGCGGTAGGGATGTTGGTCGATAATGCGGTGGTGATCACCGAAAGCATCTTCCATGAAAAACAATCTATTGCCGATCCACTAGAAGGCACCAAAGCTGGTGTCTCTAAAGTCAGCCTTGCGGTGATCGCAGGCACCGCCACCACCGCCATTGTATTCTTGCCCAATATTGTCGGTGAAAAAATCTCTTTGACGATATTTCTAGAACACGTCGCCATTGCCATCATCATCTCTTTGTTTGCCTCATTGCTGATTGCCCAAACGCTGATCCCCCTGTTAACCACCAAAATCAAACACCAGGTAACGACCACCAAAAAAGCCCCTTCTAAGCTTTTTCGTTTTTATGCCAAATCATTAACCTGGGTGATGGACCATCAAAAAAGCACCTCATTTATCGCCCTGTTATTGCTGGGCAGCATTGCCATCCCTATGGGCGTGGTGACCAACGATGAGGACAGAGACAACGGTCGTGATCGGCTGCAAATCGACTATAAAATTCTCAGCACTTATACCGTTGAAGAAGTGGAAAAAACCGTCTCTGTACTCGAAGACTACTTGTATGCCCATCAAGATGAATTTTATATTGAATCGGTTTACAGCTATTACAACACCAACTTTGCCTATTCGATGATTCAGTTCAAAGATGATATTCCGATGACCATGGCGACGCTTAAAGCGAACATCAAAGAAAACTGGCCAACCCTAGTGAGAGGCAACCCACAATTTGGTTTTAATGACCAAAACGGTGGCGGGATACAAATCAATCTGCTGGGCAATTCTACTGACGTGCTAATAGAACTGGCGGATAACTTGCTGCCAGTGCTCAACGCCATTGAAGGCTTGGACGATGCCAGCTCAGATATGAAAGGCGAGAAAAAAGAATTACAAATCAGCGTAGACCGCACCATGGCTCACCGTCTTGGCCTCAGCACCGCCGATGTCGCCAATGCCATTTCAACCGCATTACGGGGCAACAACCTGCGTTCATTCAGACACCCTGAAATGGGCGAAATCAATGTCCAGCTTAATTTTGACAAGCAAATCAGCAAGTCACTGGCGGCGTTAAGACAGTTGCCGATTTTACGCAAGAACAACCAAGTTTACACCTTAAGCGGACTGGCAGAGTTAACCGTGACTCAGGGCATGGATGATATTACCCGTCTCGACCGTCAAACCGGATTGATGATCAGCGCCAACCTATCTGAGGATGTGACGCTTGAACAAGCCAAAGTACTGATCACCGACGCATTAGACAATATCGACTTTCCACCGGGTTATCGCTGGACCCTAGATGGCGGATTCAGCAAACAAGATAAAGATATGGCGCTGATGGGCCAAAACATGATGCTGGCGATTATCATGATCTACATCGTGATGGCGGCGTTATTTGAATCTCTGGTATTACCGACCGCGGTGATCACCTCGTTAATCTTCTCTATCGTCGGCGTATTTTGGGCCTTCTTGTTCACCGGCACCTCATTAACGGTGATGGGCATGATCGGCATTTTGATATTAATGGGTATTGTGGTGAACAACGGCATTGTGCTGGTCGACCGGATAAATCAACTGGTCAATCAGGGCGAAGACATGCGCCAAGCCATTGTTGAGGGTTGCCTTAGCCGGGTGCGTCCAATCATGATGACCGTTGCTACCACCATTCTGGGCCTGATCCCATTGGCGATGGGCGCAACCAAGATCGGTGGTGACGGTCCGCCGTATTCACCCATGGCGATTGCCATTATCGGTGGTTTGACTTTCTCGACCATGACCAGTTTATATCTGGTGCCGCTGGCTTATGTGTTATTACTTAAAGCACGTTATCGTACTCAGATGCTGTTTAAGCGTAGTAAGGGCATTGTGGCGAGGACTATTGCGTAGGGTGGGCATCGCCAGACTGTTGATTTAATCGTCGTAGGATGGTGTAGAGCGAAGCGAAACCCATCATTTGTGCCAGAAATAGTAGTAAAATCGCCATTTATTGCCAAATTTTGATGGGTTTCGCTTTAGGCTCTACCCATCCTACGGTCAAGTGGGACTTTTTCAACAGCTTGCGCACCATTAATGTGGATTTAAGACAACCCCATTTAACACAACATTTGACAATGCCTTATCAGCTGATAGACTTAAGTCATATCATTTGATAAGGTCACTTCCCATGGACACATCCATCAAAGTCTGGCACCCACAAACCAGCAAACAACTGAATTACTGGCAAACCATCGGTATGCCTTCTCGCGGTGCCAGATTACATGAAGCACTGCATAACGGCCTGCCCTATAGCGTCTACAGTAAGCTTGCCGAAATCTCTGGGTTAGATAAAAAAGAATTGGCCAAAGTCACCGTCATTGCCCCAGCCACGTTGCAACGCCGGGCCAAAGATGGCCGTTTTAATAAAAATGAAAGTGACCGCTTATATCGTTTCGCCGAAGTCTTTAAAGCCGCCATTGACTTATTTGAAGGCGATACCAAAGCAGCAACACGATGGTTAAGCAATCCGGTTCGCGGGCTCGGTGATCGCCATCCCACTTCAATGCTCGGCACATCGGCAGAAACCACTGCGGTGTTGGATATTATTGGTCGTTTAGAATTTGGTGTGCTGGTATAAACAATGATTGCGATATATCGGTTGGTGAAAAAGAAATGGGATAGCATGGCTTTTGATGGAGAAGGGGCTAGATTATATGGCGGCCGCTGGAACAGCAAAGGCAAAGAATGTGTCTATACCGCAGGTTCTGAATCACTGGCAATGCTCGAAGTATTGGTTCACCTTGAGTCACAAAAACTGCTCGACCATTACAGCATGATTGAAGTACCGCTAGCCAAGAAGCACATTTTGCGCCTTAGTATAGAGGATTTACCCGACTGCTGGCGCGAAGAACCCGCCTCCCCCGACACCGCCCTAATTGGCAATGAATGGCTCGATTCAAAAGTCAGCTTGGCCTTGGCCGTGCCCAGCGTTGTGGTGCCCCGAGAATGGATTTATTTACTCAACCCCAACCATCCGGATTTTCTCAAGGTAGTGAACCAAGCCCGGCGGCTTGAGTTTGAAGCCGACAAACGGTTAGGCGATCATTAAAGGCTCGATTTGTTGAATACAGGTTGAATGCAGGTTTGATGAAAATACCCGCTTTAAGTCATTTTCATTTCCGCCAAACTATGATAGCTTTATTAACAGAATATTAACGGACTACAGGACAATGAGAATCATGACCAATAAAAACAATACTCACAAAACCAATACCAGTACCTACAAAGCCAAACTCAGCAAAACCCTCTGTTTTGCCTTATCCACTTTTGCCATTAGCGCTCAAGGCGCAGAAACACCGACTCCCGGAGAATTAGACCCAACATTTGGCAACAATGGGTTGGTCACCACTAATATCAAATTAGCCAATTATGGCCTTACCCCAGTGGCCAATGCCATCGATAAAAATGGCAATACCGTGGTTGTCGGCCAAGCGCTGAACAGTACCAATGATATATTTATTGCCCGCATCAATGCTGCGGGTGAACTCGACAGCCAATTTGGTCATAATGGCATCAGCATTATCGACCTTGCCAGCAACGACACCGTGAGCGCGGTGGTGATTGATAGCAATAATCAACCACTAATACGGGTTCACTCTGATGACATCGATAGCCTACGTCGATATACCACCAGTGGCGTATTAGACACCGACTTTGGTACCAATGGCATTGTCGTTATCGCTTCTAATGCCCAACAGGCTATCGACATCGACAGCCAAGACCGAATCCTTATTGAAACAACTGTAGATAGCAACACCTACCTGACCCGCCTGCTTGCCACCGGCACAGTGGATACAGATTTTGCTGAGGCTGGCAGCCTGCTGATATCCGGTATTAATAATATAAAAATGACCTTGGATAACGCTGACAACCTCTTTGTGGTCGGTAATGGCAGCACCACCATTGAATTGACAAAGTATCAATCAAACGGTCAAATAGACAGTAATTTTGCCTTTGAAACCGATGGTCGCGTCACCGTATTTTGTTGTAATAGCCCCGAGCCAGTCGGCATTGCACTGGACAGCCAGGGCAACATCGCCGTTGCAGTTGACGCCATTCCAAACGTTATAGGTGATCCGTCAGAAAACCCCTGGTCTGCCCGTATTTACCGCTTCACCCCAGCGGGCATAGGCGATAGCAGTTTTGCCCAGGACGCTGAACTGATTGTTCAATATGAATCCAGCGGTCGACCACTATCATTTGCCATCGACAGCAGCGATCATCTGTGGCTCAGCAGCCGTCTGTTTGATTTCAAGGGTCCGGTAACAAACGACGTACCAAGAGGTCATGCGATATATCGTTATAATCCTCAAGGGGTTTTGGATAGCACTTTTTCTGATGACGGTATTTTACCCGTCACGGCAGCTTTAACGACAAGTCTTGCCGGATCATTGTTAATGGATGACCAACAACTGTCAGTACTGATGTCCGGCGATGAACTGGAGCCACTGGTCAGCCGCTTTGATTTAAATGGACAGTTGACCCGCAAAACCGCCATCGCCAGCCCAACCGACAAAACATTAAATACGGTGTCTTCGACCCTGGCACTCAGTCCACAAGGGCAGATATTAATAACAGGTGCGGTTGATGTCACCCCGCCAAACTACAGCTGGCAAACCATTCCCTTTATTGCTCAATTTAGTCCACAAGGGCAAGCTGATCTCAACTATGGTCAAAGTAATGGTCAAAGTAATGGCATCAATACCGCGCTGCATATGGGCGACATCAAAACCATCGACAGCGACGGCAACTATCTAGTATTAAGTATCAACAACCATGCTATTTTTGACGACTTTGGCGAACACACCTTCCTGGTTGATGCCACTGTCACCCGATATGAGCAATCTGGCGAGGTTGATAGTAGCTTTGGTCATAACGGGGTGATTGAACAACGCCTTGAGTCTCAACCAACGAAGTACAATACCTCAATCGCGATTGCCAGCGATGGTAAAATTTTACTGGCGGTTGCTGATACATTGTTCCGCTATAATGCTAGCGGCCAAACCGATACTGGTTTTGGTGCCAATGGCAGCGTTAACTATGGTTTTGCTGGCAGTGTCACGGTAAAACCCCAACGCAGTGGCGACATTTTTGTGGTTGGTGATACTTCTACTTGGTTAAGTCGTCTCGGTGAATACTTCGACGGAAAAATAAAACTGGTCAAATACGATAAAAATGGCGTGTTATCCAGTGACTTTGGCAGCTCTACCCCGGGACAGGTCACAACCGACCTAGATGGTATTGCCAGCCAAGTTTATGCCATGGCGATAGACCCTCAAGGCAGAATAGTCTTGGTAGGTCAAAAAGATATCAATGACAGTCGCAGCACCATCGTACTGAGATACCTTGCCAATGGTCAGCTCGATAGCAGCTTTGGCACCGATGGTGTCACTGTGACAGCGATGACAGATAATTTTGCCGCCCGACATATCATTGTCGACAGCAATGGCGCTATCATTGTATCTGGCTCAAGTGATAGTCAGGTTGTTGCACTGCGTTACACCAACAATGGTGTGCTTGACCCGAGTTTTTCACAAGATGGCATTGCGCCCGTCAGCCAAAATGATGATCTGCGCCATCAATCCGGTATGGTGCTTGACGATAATGGTTACCTGTATTTATCGACCAACACGGGCCAAAACGCCGGATTATTGAAAATGTATTCGGGTTATCCGGCACTTGAAAGCCCACATGCAGTCTCTGTGACCTTTACTGGCAATGTCAGCAGGGCCATTACCACCAGTGAATTCGGCTTTACCGAAACATTAATAGATATCAGCCAAATCACTTTGCTGTCAGTGCCCGCCGATGGCCAATTGTTTATTGATAGCAACAGCAATAGTGTTCAAGATGACAATGAGGCCAGCCTTAACATCGGCGATGTGATCAGCAAAGTCCAACTGGACGCAGGTCAGTTATTCTACACACCTGGTTTGAGTTCATTGTCGACATTTGAATACAGCATCGATGAGCAAACCACCAGCCAATCATTGCGTTTAGTCGTCAACCTTTCGCCGCAGGCCACCATTACCGCTTCGGTATCTGACATCACCACCAACAGCTCAATTCCAGTCACCATTGATTTTACTGAATCAGTTAACGGCTTCTCAGCCGAGCAATTCACCGTGACCAACGCCACCATGGTTGGCTTCAACGGCGATGGCCAAACATACACCCTGACGTTAACGGCCACGGACTTGGGTCAAGTATCGCTGAATATTCCCGAGGGTGCAGCCACAGATGACAGTGGCATCAGCAACCTCGCCGCCAGTTGGTCAGTGATCTATACCGACCAAATACTCAGCGTTAGCGGCACACCAGCCACTTCGACCAACGAAGACAGCCCCTATAGTTTTACCCCAACCGTAGAGTCTGGCGACAACGTGACTTTTTCTATTGTCAATAAACCTAACTGGGCCAATTTTGATAACACAACAGGGTCGTTGACTGGCACACCAGACAATGAACACATCGGCACCACACCAGCCATTGTGATCAGCATGAGTGATGCATTGACCACCACCAGTCTTGCGCCATTTGATCTTGAGGTACTGAATGTTAATGATGCGCCGCTTATCAGTGGCACCCCAGCCACCTCAGTGAATGAAGATCAAAGCTACAGCTTTACCCCGACGGCCAGTGACGTGGATGCCAATAGCACATTAGCCTTTAGCATTAGCAACAAACCCAGCTGGGCCAGTTTTGATACTGCTACCGGCATGTTAAGCGGCATCGCCAGCAATGACGATGTCGGCACCACAACAGGCATTGTGATCAGTGTTGGTGATGGTGAAATCACCACCAACCTTGCCTCATTTGATCTTGAGGTGGTAAACACCAATGATGCGCCGATAATCAGCGGCACCCCAATCACCGCGATTGATGAGGGCCAAAGTTACCGCTTTACCCCCACGGCCAGTGACATGGATAGTGATGACACCTTAACCTTTAGCATCACCAATAAACCGACATGGGCCAGTTTTGATACGGCTGCAGGAATATTGAGCGGCACGCCATTAAATGACAACGTTGGCATCACCACAGATATTGTCATCAGCGTCAGCGATAACGAAATCAGCACCAGTTTGGCTTCATTTGACCTTGAGGTCATCAATGTCAACGGTGCGCTGTCGCTATCGGGTTCACCGCAAACGTCGGTGAATCAAGATCAGCCATTTACCTTTACCCCCACCACAAACAATGAAGACCTCAATGAAACCGTGAGCTTTAGCATCAACAACAAACCCGATTGGGCCAGTTTTGATCAAACCACCGGCACACTCAGCGGGATACCAGGCAATGCCAATATTGGCACCACGCAGGGTATCGTGATAACTGTTAGCGATGGTGAAACCAGCGCCAGCCTTGAGGCATTTAACCTTGAGGTGGTGAATGTCAACGATGCACCAGTGATCAGCGGCACACCAACCACCTCAGTCAATGAGGGTCAAAGCTACAGCTTCACCCCAACCGCCACAGATATTGATGCCAATGAGACATTTAGCTTTAACATCACCAATAAACCTGACTGGTTGAGTTTTAACAGTACCACCGGAGCACTGACAGGCACACCATCAAACGCCGATGTTGGTAACACAGCGGCAATCGTGATCAGTGTCACCGATGGTGATGCTATCGTCAGTTTGCCGCCATTTAGCCTAACGGTGGTCAATATCAATGATGCGCCGATACTCACGGGTATACCCGCCACATCAGTGAATGAAGATCAGCCGTATAGCTTTACCCCAACGGCCATTGATATTGATGTCAATGACAACCTGAGTTTTTCCATCAGCAACAAACCTGATTGGGCAAGTTTTGATACCACCGAAGGCACACTCAGCGGAACGCCGTTAAACGCCGATGTAGGTACCACAACAGACATTGTCATTAGTGTTACCGATGGACTTGTAACGAGTGCCGGGGCCCCATTTAACCTTGAAGTGCTCAACACCAATGATGCGCCGCAAATCAGTGGCATAGCAACAACGTTGGTCGTCCAAGGTGAGCAGTACAGCTTTACCCCGCAGGCCAGTGACGACGATATCGCTGATACACTAAGCTTTAGTATCGTCAACAAACCAGACTGGATAACATTTGATAACCTGACGGGGGCTTTAACGGGCACCCCAGTAGCAGCGGATGTGGGCAGTTATGATGATATTGTCATTAGTGTCTCTGACAGTGCTTTAGCCACCGCCAGCATCGAACCATTTTCGATTAAAGTGGATCCGGTTGCGCCACCACCGCCGCCGCCCATCACACCACCAACAACACAGTCATCTGGCGGTGGTGGTTTGGGCTTTAGCCTGTTTTTGCTGATGGTGCTTGGAACTGTTAGACGTTGGTTTGGCAGATAAGAGGGATGTGGGACACCGCACCAAATCGCTCTGACAAACTCAACAACATCACCGAAGATTCAGAGATATCAGAGCTGTCTGACACCGTTTGTCGGGCAGACTCTGCCAGTCGGTTAGTCGCTACATTGATCTCACCAATGTTACGGTTGATCTGATCGGCGATATCACTTTGCTTCGATGACGATAACGCTATCTGGGCATTTAATTCGGCAATACTGCTAATCGATAGCGCGATATCAGTCAAAGAATCCCCCGCTCTGCGGGCCTGCGCCACACTCGACGCCGATTGCTTTTTACTCTGCTGCATCACTTCAACGGTCTGCCGGGTCCCTTGCTGTAACTCGTTGATGGTCTTTTTAATCTCTTCAATAGACGACGTAGTGCGCTGAGACAGCGTTCTGACCTCATCGGCCACCACTGCAAAACCACGCCCCGCACTGCCCGCCCTAGCCGCTTCTATCGCCGCGTTAAGTGCCAGCAAGTTGGTTTGCTCAGCAATGCCATCAATAATCCCCACCACCGAATCTATATTATGACTGTATTTATCTAGTCGTTGGACTGACTCAGCGGTTTGTTCAACAAATTCAGCCTGACATTGAATCGCTTTGATCACATCTGCCACCGAGTTGGTGCCAGCTTGTGTGGTCTGCCTAGCATCATTGGCCTGCTCTGAGGCCACCTTAGCATTACTGGCCACGGTAAAAATCGCGGTTGACATCTCATGGGTTAAATCGGTGATTTCGCCCATTTCGCGCACCTGCTTACCAATCGCTCGGGTGGTTTGATCACTCGATTGATGGGCCTGCTCAGAGACCTGCGCCAGCTGTTGTGACAACAGCGTACTCTGACCTAACATATCCTGCAATTTGTCCATAAAACGATTAAACCATTTGGCAATTTCAGCCATTTCATCTTTGCCATTGAGTTCAATTCGGTTGGATAACACCGCATCGCCAGTGGCAATTTGGCGCAACATCACCGTTAAATGACTGGTCGAATGGTTGATACTATTGATCACCAAACGCATCACCAAAGCAGAAAAAACGGCCAAACTAGCCAGCAACAACCAATATAACCAACCAATAAACGCTTGGGTTTCGGCACTCTCTTCACGAGCTTGAATGCCCAGCTTGGCAAAATTTTGCTTGAGCGTGCCTAACGCCGCCGGCAGCTGGTTGATAATCTGTTGAAACTGCGCGGTCTGGCTTTCGCGTCTGTCAAAACCCGTTACCAACGCCAAAAAGGTATCTTTATAATCGATGATCAATAACCTCAGCTTTAATTGCACACCTTGCGGTAAATTCGAGGCGGGTAACAAACTGATGAATCGTTGTTGTTGCAGTTGTAGTTTTTTAACATACTTAGGTAAGCGGCGGGCAAGGTAATCTTTTTCGTGGCGACGCATCATTAACATCGAGTGGGCCAACGCCAGCGCCTGTTGTTCATTGAGTAATTTTTCAGCCCGGTGAACAGAATGGCGTAACGCCCCCTGCAACCCGGTATTGTGATCTAATCCATTGGCCTGAATAATTTTGGCTACCAACTCAAATGCCTGGGCATATTGCTGCAATTGCTCACGCACGGCCGATACTGCGCCCGAATCAGCACGGTCTTTGAGCAAACTCTCAAGGGCCGACAACTCACCAAACAAAGTGGTTAATATGGTCGAATGTTGTTGTTTAAATGACAGCTCTTTTTGCTGTAAAAAGCCCTGCTCCGCTCTTCGCGCTTGCACCACTTCAAATTCAATCGAATGAATAGCCGTATCAATCTGACCAAACTGTTCACTGGTCATCTGGGTTTCATGGTGTAATAATTGGGTATAATAAAAAGCTAACCCTAAAATAAACAATGACGCCCCCAGCATGGCCATGATCAGCAAAAGCTTATGCTTGATCTTTATATGACTAACCCACTTGTTCACAACATTTTTCTCCACATTATTGCCAAAAATCTGCCGCGAGTATAAGGCGACAACATGACCCTAATGTGACGAAGGGTGAAAAATTCCAGGTTATTGTTACAGGTTGTTGATCAGATAAACGGTGTCACTGTTGGGCTTAACAATATCCGCCAAAGTATATTGGCCCACATGGTTTAAAAACTGCTCCTGAGCACTCAACAATATCCCAGACAACTCACAAACGGGCTTAATCCGGCAAACGGGTTCGCTGCAATTGACCGGCAACAAGGTCACCTCCATCAACGCCACCACATCTTTCAAATTAATCTCTGTGGCATCGCGACCTAATCTCATGCCGCCCTGCTTACCGCGCACCGATTCAATAAATCCAGCTTTAGCCAGCTTCTGCACAATTTTCATCACATGGTCCCGTGATATATCAAAAGCGGTGGTGACTTCTTTGATTGTCGCCAGCGGTATATTTTCACCTGACTGCCGAGCCGCCAGATAAATCAATACTCTGAAGGCGTAATCTGTATGTTTTGTTAGTTTCATCACCTTTTTCCTTTTAAACGGCTATTATTCATTTTTTGTTACAACCCTCTTGACCTCAGTCAAAAGATGCATGTATTATACCCCGCATTAAACAAGCATGTAAAATACTTATTATAACCAATGGCTCACTCGCCACGCTGGAGAAACCCATGATATCAGAACAAACGTTGACCATTGTAAAATCAACTGCCCCGGTACTCGCCGCCGAAGGTGAGAACATCACCAAACTGTTCTATACCAAATTGTTTGTTAATCATCCCGAATTAAAGCATGTGTTCAATATGGCCAACCAAGGCAAGGGTGAGCAAGCTAGGGCACTGGCCCATTCAGTTTTTCAATACGCCACCCATATCGACAAACTCGACGCCCTGGGTGATACCGTTGCCCGCATTGCCCACAAACATACCAGTTTACAGGTTGCCCCAGAACATTATCCTATCGTCGGCAAATTTCTGCTCGAAGCGATTCAAGAACATTTAGGGCTTAACCCTGATGACCCAATTCTAACGGCTTGGGCCGAAGCTTATGGCGCATTAGCCGCCATTTTTGTCAATACCGAAGAAGCAATGTACCAAGCCAATGAAGATAAACTCGGCGGCTGGCGTGGTGATCGCGAATTTGTGATTTGTGAAACCAAAGAAGAAGCCGTCGAAGTCAAATCGTTCTACCTTAAATCCACAGACGGCCAACCTATTGCCACTTTTGAACCGGGTCAGTATGTCGGTATTAAAGTCACTCCTAACACCAGTGAACACACTGAAATTCGTCAATATTCGTTGTCTAATGCACCAAATAACGACATCTATCGCATCACCGTACGTACCGAAGTCACTGCGGGCCATCAGCCTGGTGTTGTTTCTCACTTTTTACACGATGCCGTTGTCGGCGACAAAGTGATGTTAAAGCCACCAGCGGGTGAGTTTTTGATCAGAGACAACAAAGATGACCTAGTTTTATTGGCTGGCGGTGTCGGTATCACCCCAGTGCTAAGCATGTTGTTGGCCAAAATCAACAACGGCGAAGATGTCTCTAAAGTCACCTTTATTCTCTGCTGTCGTGATAAAAACCACCACATCATGGCCGACGAATTAACAGCGCTGCAAGCAAAACATGGTTTTAACTATTATGTCAGTTACGAGCACGGCGACGGTGCAGATTTCGAAGGGTATTTAACTGCCGACATCCTTAATAAGTGGATCGACAACAAACAAACCGACGCTTATTTCTGTGGACCTAAACCCTTTATGGAGGCCATCAACAACACCTTACAGGATATTGGTTTTGCTGAAGATCAGTTATATTACGAAACATTTGGGCCAAATATTCAGCTTGGTTAACACACGCTGATACCACAACAATCCTGCCGTTTAAAACCACCACAGCGTTTCGGTTTTAAACGGCAGGTTTTTTGTAATTGTTCAGCGTGATTAGATTTCGCTTCAGAACAAGGCCCGTTCTTACTGTAAATAGGCGCACGGAAAATAGGCGCATATAACCATATGTAACTGTTTGAGTACGAAAATAACGCCGTTATGATGTGAAAGATGAGTGCGCTGAATAGTTACAAATTTTTTGCCCTG
>JBLGCB010000163.1:0-12819 GCA_047617105.1 Phenylobacterium sp.
GTATCGGTGAAGGGATCAAGTAACTCTCATGCGGCGATCATGGCTAGGGCGTTGGGGATCCCCGCGGTGATGGGCGTCACTGAAATTCCTTTGCTTCAGCTCGAAGGTGAGCAGATCATCATTGACGGTTACAGTGGCACATTATTGGTTGCCCCGCCTGCGGATGTGGTCAAAGAATACCAGCAGTTGGTGGATGAAGAATGTGAACTTGAGCAGGAGTTACAGGTCGAGACTCATTTACCGGCCATGAGTCTGGATGGTGAGTCAATATCGATGATGTTAAATGCGGGGTTGGGCACCGAATTTGAATATGCATTGGCCGGGGCCAGTGATGGCATCGGTTTATTTCGCACTGAATACTTGTTTATGACCAAACAAACTTTTCCGTCTGAGCAGGAGCAATACGAGCTGTACCGTGAGGTGTTATCCAAGCACGAAGATTTGCCAGTGATCATGCGGATTTTAGATATCGGCGGTGACAAATCGTTGCCTTACTTACCTATTGTTGAAGACAACCCCTTTCTTGGCTGGCGGGGCATTCGCATTACCTTGGATCATCCAGAGATTTTTCTGGTTCAGGTGCGGGCGATGATCCGGGCGAATGTTGATTTTGGCAATTTGCAGATCATGTTACCGATGGTTTGCGCGGTTGAAGAGGTAGATGAATCACTGCGGTTGATCAACCAAGCTTATTTTGAGGTGAAAGAAGAAAGCCCTGATGTGGTAGTGGCCAAACCGCTGGTGGGGATAATGATTGAAGTGCCGTCGATGTTGTATTTAATTGATGATTTGGCCGATAAAATCGATTTTTGTTCGGTGGGCAGCAATGACTTGACGCAATATATGTTGGCGGTTGATCGCAATAATGCTCGGGTGTCGGCATTGTATGACTTTTTTCATCCGGCGGTATTAAGGGCATTGAAAGATATCATCAACAAAGCAGAGTTTCATGGCATATCCACCAGCATTTGTGGCGAATTAGCGGGTGATCCGGGTGGGGCGATTTTATTGTTTGCCATGGGATACCGTCAATTGAGCATGAATGCCAACAGCTTGGCGAAAGTCAAATGGGTGTTACGCAAAATGACGATGAGTGAATGTGAGCAACTGTTACATCGTTGTTTGTATAGCAGTCATGCCGCAACGGTTCGTCGCGAGATAAACCAGTTTATGGAGTCGAAGGGGTTGGGGGGGTTAATTCGGGCTGGGCGATGAGGTACAGAAGCGAATACCTGGAGCTTCTGTACCTCAGAGGTGAGCACATGGATGTGCGAGGGGCGGGCCACAGGGACGTTGGTCACGTAAAAGCTTGTTGCCCCGACAAACCTGTAGATTTAACCCAGCTGAAAGCGAATACTTGGAGCTTTTGTACCCTATCTGTGGAGCCATGGATGGCGACAGGGCGGGCCACAGGGACGTTGGTCACACAAAAGCTTGTTGCCCCAATAAACCTGTAGATTTAGCCCAACTGAAAGCGAATACTTGGAGCTTTTGTACCCTATCTGTGGAGCCATGGATGTAGGCTGTCGAATTTTGGTTATTTCAGCTGATTTAAATTTACCAAGTTTTGGCTTTGTGATTTATCTGATATATACGCCGTAGGATGGGTGAAACCCATCAAAACCAAGGGCTTCGGCAACCTTGATGGGTTTCACCCATCCTACAACAGAGCCAAAACATGAGCAGTAAAAACCAGCCAATACAGTGGTTTTTCGACAGCCTACCATGGATGGCGACAGGGCGGGCCACAGGGACGTTTGAATCAGACTATACATATTATTTCTGTATGAGTTCCCTAAAGGGTCTTGACAAACGGCACCATATGTCAGGCATTATTTTTCCCGGAAACAGAAGGTACTTCAAATACAATGCGTCCGTCTCTCCATATTGGTAGGGGTCTGTTTTCTTGATGGGCTTTTTCAGCCACTTTATGAGCAGCACGTTTTACCGCTTTCATCGCAATTTCAACATAATGTTCTTTATCATTCATTTTCTAGCGAACTCCCCAATTGAACAGGCTCTAAACCGGATGTATCAAATAACACCCATAGATCTGCTAATTGCTTATACACCTGATCAAAATTATTAATGCTTCTTTCAAACCGTCGTCGAATATCCTTTTCAGGAATATTATGGCCACCTTGTGATACTCTGAGTTTCACGCGCTCAATAGCCATTTCAGCTGCTGGTAATGAAAAGTAATACAATATGACTTTGTAACCCAAACTTTTCCAAGTTTTAATTTTTCTGCTGTAACTTAATCCGCTTAATGTTGTTTCAAAAGCAAAAGAAGTATTCGCTTTAACGCACTTATCAATTTCAAGCAGCATCAACCTACCAGCTTGCAGAGCTGCCATCTCTGGTGCAAAAGGAGATAAACCTTTGGCAATGAGATCTGCGTTTATATAGTGCTTACACTTAGCTTCTTCAGGTAACAAATCCATTGCAAATGTCGTTTTTCCTGCACCATTAGGACCAGCAATAATATAACAATATTTATTCAATGATTCATCATCCGAACGATTTGTCTACATCCAGATTGTGAGTTATTTATTGTAAAAAGGCTAGATAAAATTGAATGTTTTCACATTTAGTCCACTTGCTGGCATTTTGATACACTGAGTAAAGATGCAGCATTCAATCTTAATGATTGGGCGAAACGATACTAATCAAAGGCTCAAATCTGTTGCCGTAGGTAGCAAGTAATGCGGGCCACAGGGATGTTGGTCACATAAAAGCTTGTTGCCCCCAACAAACCTGTAGAATTTAATCCAGCTCACCCTAATCCTCATCCACATGCAACGGCAAGGTCACCCTAAACACAGTCCCCACCCCAAGCTGTGACTCAACACTAAGCTCCCCTTTATGCTTCTGCACGATACCAAATGAAATCGATAATCCCAGCCCTGTGCCTTCACCTGCGCCTTTGGTGGTATAAAAGGGTTCAAACAGCTTGTTTTTGGTTTCTTCGTTCATGCCACTGCCATTATCGGCGATGGAGATTTCCACGGTTTGATCATCGCCCTCGTCATTGAGGCGACAGCCAACGGTGACTTTACCTCTGATTTTGGCGCTTTTTTGATGAGGATTAGACTGATGTTCTTCGCGGATGGCATCGCAGGCATTCACCACCAAGTTCATAAATACCTGATTGAGTTGCGCTGGATAACATTCAAGGGTTGGGTGGTCGGTAAATTCGCTGGCAAATTCAATGGTTTCAATGTAGCTAGGTTGAATCAGGTGTAAGGTCGAGGTCAGTAAGTCAGTCACTTTGACCGCTTTTTTATCGGCGGCGTCGAGTTGGCTGAATGCCCTTAAGTCTTGGACAATGACCTTGATTCGCTGAGTACCTTCTTTAATGGTCGCCAGATGGGTGTGCAGCGGTTTGAATTTCTGCCGGAAACTATTGAGGATTTCTTTATCCGTTTCATCCTCGGCCAAACTAAAGATAAACTTCTGACATTTTTCGAGGTCAACTTCGAGGTTTTGCGCACTCACATGGACAAAGTTGATTGGATTGTTGATCTCATGAGCGACACCGGCAGTAAGCGTGCCCAAAGACGCCATTTTTTCGGACAGTACCAGCTCGGCCGTTTGTTTGGCCACTTGGTGTTCTAAAGAACGATTGATGTCGAGCAATTTAAGGTGGGTTTCTACCCGTGCCAGCAATTCATGTTTGGCCACCGGTTTACTGAGATAATCGTTGGCGCCGACAGCAAAGCTTTGCATCACATCGACTTGTTGATTTTTGGCGGTTAAGAAAATCACTGGCAAATCATTGACCGGCCAGGTTTCGCGCAACTTTTTACACACTTCATAACCGGAGATTTTTGGCATCATGATATCGAGTAAAATCAAGTCAAATGGACCGTCATTTTCAACCGCCGCCAAAGCTTCTTCGCCGCCAGGTGCTTCGACTAGGTGATAGTTTTTCTGTGACAAATGGTTGCGTAATACCAGCCGATTGATTGGCTCATCGTCGACCAATAACAGTCGAAAACTGCTGCCATCATAATCTGCAGCTGCTTCTGATGCACTGTCTGGCTCGGGTTGGTTGAGGTTTTGTAATGCCTGTAATCGCGCTCTCGCTTGGTTAATACCGTTATCAACCAGCGGTTTTTCGGTGCTAATGGGCAGTTCAAAACTGAAAATCGACCCCTGGCCAACGGTAGATTCGACTTGAATTTCGCTGCCGTGTAGGGCGATTAACTCTTTACTGACTGCAAGACCCAATCCGGTGCCACCATAGCGACGGGTCTCACTGCCCTGAACCTGTTTAAAGGATTTAAAAATATTACCAAACTCATGTTCGGCGATACCGATGCCGCTGTCTGTGACGCTGATTTTAAGGCAATTGTCTTGTTCTATCACCGCGACGGTGACACTACCTTGTTCGGTAAACTTAACCCCATTACCCACCAAGTTATAAAGAATTTGCTGCAATCGTTCTTCGTCAGCATAAGCGGCGGGTAAGCCCTCGGGCACGGCATTGATTAAGGTCAGTTTTTTATCGCCAATTAAATGCTGTGATAGGCCAAGCACTACATCAATCAGGTTAAACAGGTTAACGGGTTGCTGGTCTAAGACCAGAGTATGGTTATCGAGTTTGGCAAAATCGAGGATATCATTGACCAGATTGGCCAATCGACGGCCACTGGAGATCACCATGCCCAGTTGTTGATTTGCCTGCCTAGGGAGTTGTCCGGCACCGCCATCGACCAGTGATTCGGCAAGGCCGATAATGCCGTTGAGCGGGGTGCGCAACTCGTGAGAAGTATTGGCCAAAAACTCATCTTTAAGTTGATCAACTTGCTGTAGCTGGGCAATCACGGTGCGTTCATTAAAACGTTTACGCCGTTCGGTGAGCATATAAACCGTGAGCAGGATGAGACAGAGCACCAATAGTGCATAAAGGCTGTAGGCCCACCAACTTCTCCAAGGTGGTGGTAGCACGATAAGCTTCAGCGACTTGCCGGTTTCATTCCATTGGCCGTCTTTGTTACTGGCCTTGATGTGTAAGGTGTAATCACCCGCCCCAAGGTTAGTATAGGTGGCCCAACGCTTTTTAGCGCTGGTAAAAATCCATTCGGGGTCCTGGCCTTCAAGCCGATAAGCGTATTGGTTTTTCAGCGGGTTGGCAAAATGCAGCGCCGAAAATTCAAATGATATCAAGTTCTGGTGGTAGGTTAGGGTTAATAATTCGGTGGCCTCAATGGCTTTGGCCAGCGTGAATGCAGGTGCAATGTTCGTCGTTTGGCTTGGGTCTATGGCCACCGATTGATTGGCGAGTAAAAAGTCGGTTAATACCACCGCTGGCAGTTGGCTGTCTTGGCGAATATTTTGCGGATAAAAACGGTTATAACCGTTAATACCACCAAAAAATAACTCGCCGTCAGCACTTTTAAAATACGCCCCTTGGGCAAACTCATCGCTTTGCAGGCCATCGCTGTGATCAAAATTGATGAAAGTTTCAGTGCCAGGGTTAAATCGTGATAAGCCCTTGTTGGTGCTGAGCCATAAGTCCCCTGTGTTATCTGCAACAATGCCAATCACGGTGTCATTAACCAAACCGTCTTTTTCGCGGTAATGGCTGAATGTTTGGCTGGCGATGTCAAATTTATTGAGTCCGGCATCGGTGCCAATCCACAAGGTGCCTTTGCTGGTTTGGTGGATGGCGTTAACCG
The DNA here is from genome assembly GCA_047617105.1 of Phenylobacterium sp. Classification (GTDB taxonomy): domain Bacteria; phylum Pseudomonadota; class Gammaproteobacteria; order Enterobacterales; family Alteromonadaceae; genus JABSOG01. The sequence continues at coordinate 5,685 of JBLGCB010000163.1, forward strand.
CATCGGAGCTTAAGCTGCGCTCATTCGTTGGCTGATGCTGGTATGAGACAAATTGCCCAGTTTGGGTGTCAAATCGATTGAGCCCGCCATTGGTGCCAAGCCACAGTATCGCTGAACTCGAATCGGCAGCTTTGATATCTTCAACGATGGTGTTGATGGTATTGTGACTTAAACTATTGGGCTCGTCTGGATTGTTTTTATAATGGCTGAAATCCCCAGATTGCGGCAGGTATTGGTCGAGACCGGCACTGTAGGTGCCAATCCATAAGGTTCCCTTGCTGTCTTGCAAAATCGCACTGACCGAATCATCACCGATATTTTTGTCATTGGTTTTTGACTGTCTGAAATGGCTAAAAGTCTGGCTAATGGGGTTGTATTGATTTAAGCCTCCACCGACGGTGCTAAACCACATCATGCCCTGCTTATCTTCATAAATAGAGCGAACATTGTTATGGCTTAAGCTATTGTTTTGCTCTGGCTGATGGGCAAAATGTTCAATAAGGCGACCTTGCGGGTTATAGAAATCGATACCGTCTCTGGTGCCGAACCACAGGTTGCCTTTACTGTCTTGATAGATAGCTTTGACGTTATTGTTACCTAAGCTGTCGGGGTCTGCGTCTTGGTGATTAAAATGGCCAAAGTGTTTTCTTTGCGGGTCTATTTTGTTTAAACCGGCGGCTAGGGTGCCAATCCATAGGGTGCCCTGAGTATCTTCATAAATCGCCGAAATAATGTTATTGCTAAGGCTATTGGCCGCGTTTGGTTGATGTTTAAAATGGACGAAACGTTGTGTTTTGGCGTCATATCGGTCGAGACCACGGCCGTAGGTGCCCACCCACAGGTTACCTTTGCTATCAGAAAAGAGCGTATTGAGATCATTATGGCCAAGACTGTTAAGGTCTGCGTCTTGGTGAGTAAAGCGGGTCACTTGTTTGGTTGCTGGATTGAGTTGATTGAGGCCGCGGGGCGTGGCGAGCCACAAGGTATTGTTGCTGCCTTGGGCGATGGTGAAAATGCGGTCATGGGTCAAACTGTTAGAGTCATTCGGGTCGTTACGATAGTGGATGAAACCTTGTTGCTTATCATCATAACGGTCGAGGCCGCCACTGGTGCCTGCCCAGAGTTGACCCTGGTTATCTAGCAACAGACTCCAGACTTTATCATCGCTTAAACTGAGCGGATCGCTGTCACTGTGGCGGTAATGGCTGAACTGTTCGCTTTGCAGATTGAACTTGTTAAGTCCACCGCCATAAGTGCCAATCCATAAGTTGCCCTGATTGTCCTGGGTGATCGCCCTGATATGGTCATGACTTAAGCTGTTGGGGTCTGCGTCATGGTGTTTAAAGCGGGTGAAATATTCACTTTGAGCGTCAAAACGATTGAGACCGCCATCAACGGTACCGACCCATAACGTGCCTGACGCGTCGATAAACAGGGCCTGAATATAATTGTGAGAAATCGAGTTGGGGTCTTGTGGGTCGTGGCGAAAAATCTTGAAGTTATAACCATCATAACGGTTAAGGCCATCCTGGGTGGCAAACCATAAAAACCCCTTTTTGTCCTGAACAATGCTATTAACAGACAACTGTGACAAGCCGTCTGCGACCGATACATGTTCGAAATGGGTGGCAGGATCAACCGCCCTGGCAGCCAACGCATTGAAAAACAGAAATAGAATAATAATCAGACGCATAGGGTACGTAAAGTTCTTGGTTCAAGTGGTTAATACTAAGCGCCAATGATAGCTGATTTGGTTGTTATAAGACAGCGGTTAGCGCGTTAAGGTAATCTTCACCGCAAAGCCTGTGGCAAAGTTATCATCGATTTCAATACTGCCATTTAACCGTTGAGTAACGTGGTTAAATACTATGTGCATACCCAAACCTGATTCTCCCTGACCACGACAGGTGGTATAAAAAGGTTCAAATACCTGTTCCTTGGTGGTTTGTTGCAGTCCGGTGCCATTGTCTTGATAGCTGATATAAACATGTTGTTGGTCGCCTGTGAGGGTGATATTGATTTTTCCCAGCATGATTTGATCAAAACTGGACTGAGCAAATGCCTGTTGGCTGAAGCCGTGTATTAAAGAGTTGTTAATCAGTTGGCTTATTATTAATTCTAGTGAGCCGGGGTAACTAAGGACGCTGAGGTTGGCATCGTCAGTGATACAGACGACCACATTTTTGGCCGCCAGTTGGGGGGCAAAACAACTGACCACCGATTGAAACAATTGCTGCAAATGGCATTTTGCCCGTGCATCGGTAGATTGTTGTACTGATACGGTTTTAAAGGTCTGCACCAGTTTGGCGGTGCGGTTGAGGTTATTCATCACCAGTTGCAAGGTCTCGTTGCAGGTGTGTTTATATTGTTCAAATGCGCTGCGAGTGAGTTTATTGTCGCTTTGACGCTGAAAAAAGGTTTGGCCGAGTGCTTCGAGGGTCGACACACTGGTGATGCAAATACCGATGGGAGTATTGATTTCGTGGGCAACCCCGGTGACCAGTGCGCCTAGTGCAGCCATTTTTTGCGCTTCGACCAGTTGCTCCCGGGCATGGGTGAGTTGTTCGATGGTGGCGGCGAGGTTTTCGACGGTACTGGCCAATTCTTCGGTGCGTTGCTCGACCCTGAGCTCGAGTTCGTCGTTGAGTGCTTGTAACTGGGCTGCGCTTTGCGCTTTGGCTTTTTGTTTTTGATCATGTAAAAAAGCAAATGCGGCGATGGTCGAGCCGATGATAAGCAAGTACAAAGCATAAGCCCAGTGGGTGCGCCACGGGGCAGGGGTGATGGTGATGGCGATTTGTTTATCGGTTTGTTGCCAGATGCCATCGCTGTTGGCTGCTTTGACCAAAAAAGTATAATCACCGGCTGGCAGATTGGTATAAGTGGCGCGGCGGTGAAAGGCATGAGTTTGGGTGGGTTGTTGATCAAATCCGGCGAGCATATAAGCGTAGCGGTTATTCTCGGGGTGAGTGAAATGCAACGCCGCAAATTCAAAGGAAAACACCGGGTTTTTATAACTTAACGTCAAGTGTGTGGTTTCGTTAATCACTTGTTCAAGCGGTGACTTTGGCTGATGTTGACGTAATCCGGGCGGTTGATTGGCGAGGTAAAACTCGGTCAGTACCACGTTGGGCGGTTGCGGATTGTCTTTAATCAGCTGCGGATAAAAGCGGTTAAAGCCGTTAATGCCACCAAAAAACAGTTCGCCGTCATACCCCTTAAAATAAGCCCCGTTATTAAACTCATTAGATTGTAACCCCTGTAAGGCATCAAAATTTTTGAATTGTTGTTCGTTGGGGTCAAAGCGAGAGAGACCATGGTTATTGCTGACCCAGATATAACCTTGGTTATCGCCAGTGACGGCATAAATGGTGTTGTTTAATAAACCCTGTTTTTTGCTGTAGCGAGTGAAGGTTTTAGTGGTGGTATCGAGCAGGTTGAGGCCATCACTGGTGGCCAGCCAAAGCTGGTTTTTGGCGCTTTGATATAACGAGAAAACCCGGTCATGACTGAGGCTGTTGGGGTTATCCGGGTCATAAACAAAACGTTCAAATCGATTGTTTGGCGCATTTTTGGGGTTGTAATGGGTCACCCCGCCATTGCGGGTGGCAATCCAGACATCACCAGAATCACCATGCAAGGTGGTATAAATACCGCTTTGGCTCAGCGAGTTATCATCATCAGGGTGATGAAAAAAATGTTCAAAAGTATGGGTTTGTGGATCAAACTTATTTAAGCCATTGACGGTGCCAATCCAGATAAAACCTTGTCGGTCTTGTTTGATTGAATAGACCCGATTATTACTGAGGCTATTGGTATTGTTGGGGTCGTGGGTGAAGTGTTTGAATTGGCCTGTGGGCAATAACAAATTCAAGCCGTTATCATAGGTTCCGGCCCAAAGCCTTTGTTCTGAATCCACCAGCAGCGCCATCACCATGCCTGAACTAATCGAGCCACTGTCAGATGGGTCGTGTTGATAATATGTATAACGTTTGGTGTGTGGATCGTATTTGTTAAGGCCGTTATCGACACCCACCCAAACAATATCGTCGTGGGTTTTGGCGATTGAGCGCACTCGTTTATGACTAATGCCTAGGCCGGGGATGGCGGTTTTATATTGATGACCAAATAGACGGGTACTTTTACTCAGCTGATTGACCCCGTCGCTGGTGGCAAACCACAGACTGCCATGATTGTCTTCTAACATGGCCCAGATATGGTCGTTGCTTAAACTCGACGGCACACTGGGGTTATTGGTGTAACGAATGAAATGATTGTTGTCTGGTTGAAAAAGGTTGAGGCCAGCTTGGGTGCCCACCCAAACGGATCCTTGTTGGTCAATCATTAACGAACGCACTCGGTTATGGCTGAGGCTGTTAGGGTCGCTTTGGTCATGCTGGTATCTGGTGACCGTTCCGCTGGTTGGGTCGAGTCGATTTAAACCATTATTGTAGGTTGAGATCCAAAGTTGCCCTTCACTATCTTGTTTTAAATCGGTAATGTTATTGCCGGAGAGCGGGTGTTGTTGGCTGGTATTATTATTGAAGTGGGTAAAAGACTGTTGGTCGGGGTTGAGCCGGTCTAATCCCCCGGTGGTGCCAATCCATAATTGGTGGTTGCTGTCAGTTAAAAAATCAAAGACTTCATTGTGGGCAATAGAGGTGGGGTCATTAGGGTCGTGTAAAAAATGCTGAAATTCTCGGCTGTCTGGATCTAACAAAAATAATCCTCCTAAGGTGCTGACCCAAAGCTTACCATCGGGGCCGGGGTGGATGCCGTTGATGGTCTGGCTGCCGACATTGTCTCTGGTTTCTTCGCCTAATTTATAACGGTCAAAGGTTTCGTGTTGACGGTCAAAGCGATTGAGTCCTTTGGAAGTGCCAACCCATAAATCGCCAGTGGCAGTTTCAAATAATGCGGTGATGTAATCTGAGGATATCGATTGCGGCTTATTTGGTTCATGAATAAAGATTTTAAATTGATACCCATCAAAGCGGTTGAGACCATCCTGAGTGGCCAACCATAAGAAACCTTGGTGATCTTGGATCAGGCTGGTGACAGTGCCTTGAGAAAGGCCCTCGTTGAGTGAATAGAGACGAAATTTCAGTGGATTATCATTGGCTCGCACAGCAGTATGGGTGACAAGCAAGGTCAACATCAACAGTCGGGCGAGTAATGGCCACAAATATGATCGCAACGCCATATGAAATACCTGAAAAAACATAAAATTAAGCCCAAACAAGGGTCACTCTTTAAGCTTAGTCAAAATAAAAAGGTCCGGTGGGGTAGTGGTTGAAAAATAATCGATTTATTGTGTTGGGGTGGTAATTGCGGATTTGTGCGTGGTTTTTGCTAAAACTAGGAATATGCGCTATATTAATTGTTAGAACCTATTATCGTTCCGGGAGGACAGTGATGAATACCGCTAAATTATTTCAAACAGGGCGTTCTCAGGCCGTGCGTTTACCTAAGGCATTTCGACTACCAGGCCAGGAAGTTAAAATTTATAGAGAAGGAGATAAAGTTATTTTAGAACCATTGAACACTTCGTGGGATGCGTTATTAGCGTCATTAGATGAGTTTCCGGATGACTTTATGGAGGATGGTCGGGAGCAACCTCGAATGTAAAAAAGGGAAGGCTATTGATTCAATATCCCCCCCGAATTTTTAATGGCTTTATGCCAAACGCTTGACATTTGTACTCAAAATAAGATTTAAAGGTCGCTTGGTTGAAGGGCGGTCTTTGGCTGGTGGTCCATGGTGCGCCAGACTGTTGAAAAAGTCCCGTTTGACCGTAGGATGGGTAGAGCCTAAGGCGAAACCCATCGAATTTAGCGATATACGGCGAATTTTTGCTGTTTTACGGTCAATTGATGGGTTTCGCTGCGCTCTACACCATCCTACGCCTCATCAGCCATAGGCAACAAAACACTAAATACACTGCCAATGCCGAGTTTAGACTCGGCGCTGAGTTGGCCTTGGTGTTTTTGAATAATGCCAAACGAAATCGATAAACCTAATCCGGTGCCTTCGCCGACGTCTTTGGTGGTGTAAAAAGGTTCGAATAGTTTGTTTTTGGTTTCTTCACTCATGCCACAACCATTGTCTTTAACGGTTATTTCTATGTGCTGATCCAGTTGGCGACAGCTAATGGTGACAATGCCGCGAGCTCGGCTACCATTAGTGCGTTGTTTATCTCGAATGGCATCACAGGCATTGACGATAAGGTTCATAAACACCTGATTAAGTTGGGCGGGATAACATAACAGTTGCGGTGTGGCGTGAAACTCGGTGATAAATTCGGCGCTCTCAAGATAATTGGTGCGAATCAAATGCACGGTGCTGAGCAGTAGATCAGTGACACATTCGGTTTTCTTCGCGGCGCTGTCGAGCTGACTAAAGGCCCTTAAATCCTGAACAATGGTTTTGATTCGCCCGGTGCCATTTTGAATGGTGTCTAAATGCATATGCAGCGGGGCAATCCTGGCTTTGAAACTGTTCAATATCTCTTCATCAGCATCCTCCCCGGCGACATTAAACAAAAACTGTTGAAATTTCGATAAATCCACCGCCAGGTTTTGTGCACTGACGTGGACAAAATTGGTGGGGTTGTTGATTTCGTGGGCGACCCCGGCGGTTAAGGTACCTAACGATGCCATTTTTTCAGCCTGCACCAGCTGTTGCTGAGTGGCGACCAGTTCATTGTGTTGTATTTCAATTTCTTGGTGTTTTTCTTCGATTTTACGATAAGCATTGGCATTATCCAGCGCAATGGCCAGCGTCGGCACCAGCGTTTGAATAATGTCTTGATGTTCTTGTTGGTAAGCATGTTTGTGCTTGCTTTGCACACTCAAGACACCGATGATGTGGCCACTGACCATCAGCGGCCAATACATCAGCGAATTGGTCGTGGCTTGGCCCATGATTGCCGCTGGCATCGTTACGTCTCCAAAAACAGCGCTATAGTCGCGTTCTATATCATTCATGATCAGTGGTTTTTGATGGCGGACACACCAGACTGCCGGGCGTTCTACTTCATCCATTGAGATAAAGAAAATAGGTAGCTGCTTGCCTGATTCAATGGACAAATTAATCACGATACACTCGCTGTCGGGTTGATAATGGCCAATTAAAA
>JBLGCB010000164.1:0-12808 GCA_047617105.1 Phenylobacterium sp.
AAGTCATCTACCATGATTAAAAACACTGTGCCCCCGGATGTGGCGATCAGCCAGCTTTTGGCCAACAATCAGCCGCAGGGTAACCCATTTTCACTGGCTGACTTAAGTGAAGTCGAATTGAATCATCAGCAAAACAACTTAACTTTTCACTTTGCGGCGTTAGATTTTCATCAACCCGCGCAAAACCTGACCCGTTATCGTTTGATGCCACATCAGAATGACTGGGAAATGACCGACAGTGGTACCGTCAAATATGCCAACCTGTCGCCTGGGACCTATGTTTTTCAGCTTGAGGGCAGCAATAATGATGAGGTTTGGTCAACCCGAGGAAAATCGATAAAAATCATCATTAACTCACCTTGGTGGTTACATCCGGTGGCTTGGTTTATCTATGCTGTGGTTGCGCTTTATATTCTTTATCGCTATCGCAGAAGAGAGTTACAACAAAAGTTGCGACTTGAAGATATGGTGGCCAAACGCACTTTGGCACTGGCGACGGCCAATGACGATCTTGCCCGCAGTATCGATGAACTTGAAGAAGCGACCGAAAACGCAGAGCACGCCAATGAACTCAAAAGTAACTTTTTGGCCAATATGAGCCATGAAATACGCACCCCCTTAACTGCGATTATCGGCTTCACCGAACATGCGCTCAATGAACCATTTGAAGCCGTTGCGCGGGAGGATTATCTGCAAAGAGTGTTGCGCAGTGGCCAGCACCTGTTGCGTTTGATTAATGAAATACTCGACTTGTCTAAAATTGAAGCAGACAAACTGGAATTAGAGAACAATCCGGTCAACCTATTTGAATTGCTGGCGGATATTGAGTCGTTTAGCATGGCGCAGGCGCTGGAAAACCAATTGAATTTTCAGGTGTTATATCAATATCCTTTACCAGTGAGCTTTAATGGTGACTTATTTCGGGTGCGTCAGGTGTTATATAACTTGTGTAGTAATGCGATTAAATTCACTCAGAAGGGCAAAGTATCGATATTGGTCAATTACTTACCTCAAAACCAGCAATTACACTTTTCGATTCAGGACACGGGCATCGGCATGACAGGTGAAGAATTAAAGGGTTTGTTTCAGCCTTTTGTTCAGGCCGACTCCAGCATTACCAGAAAATATGGCGGTAGTGGTTTGGGTTTGGTGATCTCTCAAAAGCTGGTTAATTTGATGGGCGGAGAGTTGTTGGTGGAAAGCACCAAAGGGCTGGGCAGTCATTTTGATGTTTTTTTGCCTGACAACAATCCACAACCACAACTTTTGCACTCAAAACCACAAAGCGATGCGGTGGATAATCAACAACCAGCGGTGATTAAACAATACCTTGATGCCCAAGTGCTGGTAGTTGAAGATAACCCGGATAATAAAGTATTGATTGAACTGTTATTAAAACCCCTTGGGGTTAAATACAGCTTGGTCGAAAATGGTGTTTTAGCGGTGGAGTCGGCGATACTGGCGTGTTATGACCTGATATTAATGGACATTCAAATGCCGGTGATGAGTGGTACCGAAGCCGTCGGGTTAATGCGTAAAGCGGGTATCGATTGTCCGATAATCGCTTTGACGGCCAACATTATGAAAGAGGATATCGATTCTTATCTGGCCATGGGGTTTGATGCGACATTGGCTAAACCGATTCAAAAACATTTGTTTTATGAAACACTTAATCGTTATCTTGCCCAGAGTGCCCACCACGATAGTGGTTTTAAAGCTCGGATCCCCGCCATGAAAATGGCTTTTGAGCAGAGTCTGGCAGAACAGAACTGGCAGGACCTGAAGCAGCAGGCACATGGTATCAAAGGTAGTGCAGCCAGTGTCGGTTATCCACAATTGACCGAGCAGGCCGCTGACATTGAGCGCCATATCATCGAAGATAACTACGACGAAGCCAGTGCTGCCATCAGAGTATTTATCGATAGCTGTGATTCGATTACTTCAGAAGCTTAATGATTACAACGGGTAGTCACTTTGATTGCTGCTCGGCTAAATATGAGGACGTTCACAAAACCGTCATATTCGGCGCGTAAACTACCCGGTCATTGACGATTAACCGTCAAAGGTAAAAAAAGTGTGGTTTTAGTGGAGAAATCCTTAGTACCCTCAATAAAAATTTTGTATTATGAGTCGCGAACCCTTGATACAGCAAGTTAGAGATAGTCATGAGCGTAAATAAAAAACCCCCAATTCACCTAGTGCAGACTTGGATCTGGATGATGGTATCCTCTGATGATGATGAGGTTAAAGCCAGTGGTCAGGAAAAACTCATCGCAGCATTTGGTTCGATGGCAGAAGTTCAGCGTTATTTAGACGAGCACGGCTAAACCGTCCCAGTGGTGGGATTGAGCCGGATGCCATAAAATCTCGCTCAAGCAGGTATTCCACTGGTGTGCAGTTTACACCCTGTTACCGCTGTTGAATTCAGGCGCATTGTCGGCTGACAAAAATTTATGGTATGCAAACAGTGATAATTTGTTTGCGTTGATTCCATTGATATTTCTGCTTTGATGGTCTGGCGCTTTTGGGCGGTTTATTGATCATTTCTTTCTCGCTTAAATCCTTGAATTCCCCGAGTTATTTGTGATTAACCAATGGCACAATCAGGGCGGGTTTTATGGTGGGCTTTTGAGTCAGGAAAAAGGTGCTGGTTTCGTGATTTTTTAATTGCGCAACTGGTGTTTTTTAACTATTCTTTACGAGTTAATTAAACTACAAAAGGTTGTTTAAGAATGAAAGGTAATCAAAAGGTCGTAGATTGTTTAAATTCTTTGCTCGAAAACGAGCTGGGTTCAATCGATCAGTATTTGACTCACTCTCGAATGTACGAGGATTGGGGATTAAACAAATTATATATTCAACTTGATCATGAGTTGGGTGAAGAACAAATTCACGCTGATTTATTGATCAAGCGAATTTTGTTTCTTGAGGGCGAGACTGATTTAAACAATCGCACCCAGGCCAATGTAGGTACTGACGTACAGTCTATAATGGCCAATGATTTGGGTTTAGAAATGAAGTGTGTTGCAGACTTACGCGCAGGCATTGAGTTATGTGAGCAAGAACAAGATTATGAGTCTCGTGCTATTTTGCAAAAGTTATTGTCAGACACTGAATCAGATCATGTTTTCTGGTTAGAGAAGCAAATCTGGCTGATAAAGAATATGGGTATCTCCAATTATATTCAGTCTCAAATGGGCTAAGGGTGTACGATGAAAGCACAAAAGGGCATTAATTTAAATTTGAACAAAGTACTGGCCGATCAACTGATTGCCATCAATCAGTATTTTCTCCACGCCAGAATGTTCAAAAACGAAGGATTGGATAGACTCAACAAAAGTGAGTACAAACAGTCCATACTTAAAATGAAACAGGCAGACTGGATCATCGAGCGTATCCTATTACTGGAAGGTTTGCCGAATTTACAGAAGCTGGGGCGTTTACGCATTGGCGAAACCTGCCGGGAAAGATTGCAGGCGGATATGGAGTTTGAACTGGAATCGGTGGCGCTGATCAAAGATACCATCAAAATTTGTGAAGATGCAGGTGATTACGTCAGTCGTGAATTACTCGAAAAAATCCAGGGTAATGAAGAAGATCAAATTGATTGGATTGAGAGCCAGATGTTTGTCATTGACAATGCTGGTATCGAGAATTATATCGCTTCTCAAATGGAAGCCAAATAACAGCCCAGCCATGGCTTAGTGCTCTAATTAGGCTTAGTGCTTTTTTACACAGTCAAACCCAAAAGGCCCGTAAATTCTTTACGGGCCTTTTTTGTCACTATTGCGCGCGCTTGTCCAAAAGGTTTCTCAGTTCAGGGCTTGTCTTTGGCTGGTGCGTCACGCGTGGGCATAAAAAGCTTGCCCACCCTACGCTAAGTTTGTTTATCTAATGCTGAGGTGATGGGGGAAATTTGGGTGTTAGGCAGATTTTAATTCATAGGCATCGGTGATTTGAATCAGTTTTGAATCGAGGACTCTTTTGACACTTTTAACACATTGACCACAGTCACTGCCGACATTCAGGCAATGGCATAAGCTGCGCATCGTGGTGGTGCCTTGAGCAACTGAATTGCTGATGGCTGCATCGGTGATACCATGACATATACAGATAAACATAACTAAATTCCTTCTGTGCTGGTTTCTTGGGTCAAAGTGATTTAACTGATTAAGGTAACGTTATGATAATCTAAATGATAATGATTCGCAATCCTCTGGTTGGTTCTTTTTTCAAATTGATGTAAAAAAATGTTTATGTGTGGTTTTTGTAAATGGAGTGAGCGGTATTTCGATTACTGGGATGTGTTGGCGCGTAGGATGGGCGCACCGAAGGTGGCACCCGCATTAGCTGCTGATTAACCACTGCGGTATTTTTTGATGTTGGTATCCGGTCGTTCGTCGATGTCATTAAGGTGATACTGTCTTGATTTGCAAGGGCTTTGTTCTCGTCGACTACCACAGAGTCACTGAGTACGCAGAGGACGCGCTGAGAAGAACAAAAAACTTTATCTCTGCGTTGCCTCTGCGTCCTCTGCGGCTCTGTGGTAGTCGCAAAGAACAACGCCACAGCCGTTTAACCAGCGCCAGCCTAGTAGCGGAGAAACAAACCCCGACAACAGGATCCCTTAAAATTACTTTGCGGTGGTTTTTAGGCAGGTTATGCGGGTCGCACGAAGGTGCAACCCATCACTCAGGGCGTTGGCTAGGGGGATAATGCTATTTAACGGCTAATATCCTTAGCATTTTCGCCAGTTTCCCAGTCGATACACTGTTTTAGCCATGCGGTTAAATAACTGGGCATACCGCTATCCATATTATTGAAGCAAAACCCAAGCAGATATTCACGATCCTTGGTCAGCTTTGTCATAAACTTGGTCTCTTTTACCGTTTCGTCAAAATAACCAAGCACCCGAACCAAGCTGCCTAAAGGCACCATTTCTAGGGTTATATTCGGCAGGCTGGCGACCCATAATTCCTTTTTACTATCTCCCGATAACGTGATCAGCAAAATTGGTTTTTTGTCAGGCCCGGGTTTAACTTCTTTGAGTATCCCCTCAACAGCAACCATCTTACCCAAATGCTTCTCGACAAACTTACCGTCTTTATAATAAGCATCATTAAATGTTGGCAACAAATCAATAGCCTTGGTACTGGCACATGAAAATAATAAAGAGGCTGCCATTACGGGCAACCAAGAACGCAGCAGAGAAAGTTTTTTCATCAATAGTACTCCAGATGACTAATATTGGATGGTTTAGTCGGTGATATAGGCGGGCTATTATACCCGCCAGTGTTGGCTTTTTACAATTGGCTTTATAGGTCGATAAGCATTAAATTCTCAATCAGCAACGGTTGCGACCAATTGATAGACCAAATCTAATGCTTCTTTAGCAGATAACTCGTCTGGTGATATTGATTTTAGTTGCTCAATCACCGGGTGTGGCATCGCGATTTCATGGGGTTGTGGCAACGCAATAGGCTGACCGGCATCAGCACCATGGGCTTTGTTGACACTTTCGAGTAAATTTAGCCGTGCTCTGGCATTGGCAACTACATTCTTGGGCACGCCAGCCAATAACGCCACCTGTAAACCGAAACTCTTACTTGCGGCACCTTCTTGCACTTTATGCATAAAGGCGATGGTATCACCATGTTCGACGGCATCCAGATGGACGTTTACCAAGTTTGGCAGTTGTTCGGCCAATTGCGTTAATTCAAAATAATGAGTAGCGAATAAAGTCAGTGCCTGAATGTTGTTGGCCAGGTTTTCTGCGCAGGCCCAAGCCAACGATAAACCGTCATAGGTGCTGGTGCCTCGGCCGATTTCGTCCATTAATACCAAAGAGTGATCAGTGGCATTGTTGAGGATATTGGCTGTTTCAGTCATTTCAACCATAAACGTTGAGCGTCCAGAAGCAAGATCATCTGATGCACCAATGCGAGTAAATATGCGGTCAATGGCACCAATACGTGCGGTGGTTGCTGGTACATAACTGCCAATATGTGCCATCAGAGTGATTAATGCCGTCTGGCGCATGTAGGTGGATTTACCGCCCATGTTTGGGCCGGTGACAATGATCATTTGTCGTTCTTTTGATAATGCCACTGGATTGGCAATGAACGGTTGGTCCATCACTTGTTCAACCACCGGGTGACGAGCACCTTCAAGGGAGACCTCAACTGCATTGCTCAGCTGTGGTTTACAGTAGTTGAGGGTTTGTGCTCGCTCTGACAGGCAATTAAGTACGTCCAGTTCAGCTAGCGCAGTTGAGGCTTGTTGCAGCGAGGCCAGATGAGGCAAAATCAAATCAAATAATTCATCATAGAGTTGCTTTTCAAGGGCTAGCGCTTTGCTTTGACTGTTAAGCACTTTGTCTTCGTGTTCTTTCAACTCCGGTATAATATAACGTTCGTTATTTTTTAGCGTTTGACGGCGAACGTAATCAATTGGCACCGAACCTGCGTTGGCTTTGCTCACTTCGATGTAAAAGCCATGAACCCTGTTATAGCTGATTTTCAAGGTCGAAATGCCAGTTCGCTCTCTTTCTCTTGCTTCGAGTTTATCAAGAATATCGGTTGCACCTTGATGTAGATTACGCCACTCGTCTAAGTCAGCATTGTAACCTTCTTTGATCACGCCGCCGTCTCTAATCAACACCGGTGGTGAATCTATTAATGCGTTTTCGAGTAACAGTAATAGTTGTGGAAATTCGGGGCAGTGCGCCAATATTTGCTGTAATTTCTCGCTGTGACTGAGGTGTAAAGTGGTGTGTAGCTCAGGTAATTGCTGTAAAGCACCGCGAAGGCGGGTTAGATCACGTGGGCGGGCAGAGCGCAAGGCAACCCTCGCCATTACCCGTTCGAGATCGCCAATCGGTTTTAAAATCCCGTCAAGTTGGGGGTGAAACTGCTCATGGATGATTTCATCCAATGCATCGAAACGTCCTTGCAAAACCACTTTGTCACGCAGCGGACTATGAATCCAGCGTTTTACCAGACGGCTACCCATCGCAGTGCTGGTTTTATCCAACACCGAAGCGAGTGTGTGTTCGGTGGTGCCGGACAAGTTTACGGTCAGTTCCAAATTTTTTCGGGTGGCGGCATCCATAATGATCGACTGATCATTTTGCTCCAGCAATATCGAGCGAATATGGGGCAGGGCAATCCGCTGGGTATCTTTAACATACTGCATGAGGCAGCCCGCTGCGGTGATGGCGATAGGGGCCTTGCTGACACCAAACCCAACGAGGTCTTTGGTCTGAAACTGCTGGGTGAGCAGTCGTTGGGCGGTTTCGTGTTCAAATTCCCACTCTGGTCTGCGCCTGAGGCCATTTCGGTTGTTGATGAGGTGCATTGCATTGAAATTGTCGGGATAAAGTAATTCAGCGGGACTGGTTTTTTGTAGCATCGCCAACACATCATCTTCACTGGCCAATTCAATCACCAAAAAGCGACCTGAGTTGATATCAAGCCAAGCATAGCCAAACTGATCACGATGCTGATAAATGCAGGCCAGAAAATTGTCTTGCTTATCTTCGAGCAAGGCTTCGTCGCTGACAGTGCCAGGGGTGACAATGCGGACCACTTTTCTGTCGACAGGCCCTTTGCTGGTGGCAGGATCGCCGACCTGTTCGCAAATGGCCACAGACTCTCCCAGTTGGACCAGCTTAACCAGATAATTTTCTACCGCATGGTACGGGATACCAGCCATAGGAATGGGCTCACCGCCGGATTGGCCGCGTTTGGTCAGGGTGATCCCCATCAGTTCAGACGCCTTTTTGGCATCGTCAAAAAACAGTTCGTAGAAGTCACCCATGCGATAAAACAGCATAATATCTGGCTGTTCGGCTTTAAGTCGAAAATACTGTTGCATCATCGGCGTATGTGGTTTGTTACTGTTTTTAGTCGGCATAAAATAGTCTATAAGAAGGTAAAAAATCAGCGTTGTCGCGAGTCATTAGTGAGCCCCGGTGGGCCTCTGCATAATCACAACAGCGATAACAAGATAAACAGGGCCAGCATTATCGACTAAATTGGCGGTGAACACCATAGCCCAATTGGGTAATTCTCTCGGGACGAGTGGATTAATTCTGACTGTGTCTATTTGAGTCTAATTTTGAGTGTTCCTTTATAGAGTTTTGTGTTGACTTTGGTCTAAACCTAAATTCAACACGATTAAGATCTTGGATTAAAAAGATCAGTAATTAAAAATTGAAAGATCAACTGGTTAGGGTAAGGGTGGCGATACAATGCGAAATAAAGGCAAAAAAAAACTTGCTCCTGGACGACTATACAGTATACTTGATTCATCACTCAGTAAACACTGTGTCAATATACAGATACTGGTTGTTTGAACATGACTTAATCATGTTGTTACAACCACAAAATAGCCTTTTGGAGACTCCCATGGACAACAACAAACAGAAAGCCCTCGACGCCGCTTTGTCACAAATTGAACGCCAGTTTGGTAAAGGTTCGATTATGCGCTTGGGCGATAACAAATCAATGGATATTGAGACCATTTCAACGGGTTCGTTGAGCCTCGATATTGCGTTGGGTGCTGGTGGTTTACCGCTGGGTCGTATCGTTGAAATTTATGGACCTGAAAGCTCGGGCAAAACGACGTTGACGTTACAGGTCATTGCTGAGGCACAAAAAAATGGCAAGGTGTGTGCGTTTGTTGATGCTGAGCACGCTTTGGATCCGGTTTATGCGCAGAAGTTGGGTGTTGATATTAATAGCTTGTTGGTATCGCAACCGGATACTGGTGAACAGGCATTGGAAATTTGTGACATGTTAACTCGCTCAGGCGCGGTAGACGTGATTGTGGTTGACTCCGTGGCTGCACTAACGCCAAAAGCAGAAATCGAAGGTGAAATCGGCGATTCTCATATGGGTCTGGCGGCACGTATGATGAGTCAGGCGATGCGTAAAATGACGGGTAACTTGAAACAGTCTAATACCATGTTGATTTTCATTAACCAAATTCGAATGAAAATTGGTGTTATGTTTGGTAATCCTGAAACCACAACTGGTGGTAATGCCTTGAAGTTTTACGCCTCTGTACGTTTAGATATTCGTCGTACTGGTGCGATTAAAGATGGTGATGAAATCGTCGGTAATGAAACCCGAGTTAAAGTGGTTAAAAACAAAATTGCACCACCGTTTAAGCAAGCTGAATTCCAAATTTTATACGGCAAAGGTATTTCTAAAGAAGGTGAGTTGCTGGACCTAGGTGTTAAGCACAAACTGATCGACAAAGCGGGCGCATGGTACAGCTATAATGGTGACAAAATTGGTCAAGGTAAGACCAATAGTGGTAGATATATCAGCGAGCATCCAGAGATGGCCGCAGAAGTTGATGGCAAACTACGTGAGTTGTTGTTACAGACTGCAGAAGCGTCTGATGACGCTGATGAAGTCGAAGAAGCATAAGAAGAAGGATATTCTGCTGTGATGATAGCCGGGCACTAATCTGTCCGGTTACGCCAAATCTGCCGATAATTTACGCTAAGGTTAAGACTGTTTTAATGCCTATTATTACTACTAAGGTCTAATATGGCACTGCACAACACCGTATTAGCCAGCTGCGGTAAATTTTATTTTCAGCAGCTGTACAACGGTAGCACTGATCAATTCGACCTGCAAAAACCAATCATAAGTCAAAAAACGTTCACATCCTGAACTCACTACGCTAAAAATTAAATTATTTACACTTATCGAGTTTTTCGCTTTAAGTTATTGTTTTTGCTGATAATTAAACGATTTATGACAATTTTGTTTGCTGCTTTAAACAGCAGTTACGAGATTTTATTGGTTTTTCACTTTTCTTATGGTGAATTTCTTCATATCATGACGCGAAAATGAGATACGAAAAAATAATGAAAATAAAAACTTGTCAGTTTGGCTTATTATAGATATACCTTATAGTGTTCAACATCAGGTTTTTAATATTAAAGGTTAAGGATTCATAGAAATTTATGGGCAAGTCACTCGTTATAGTGGAGTCTCCGGCTAAAGCTAAAACTATCAATAAATATCTTGGTAAAGATTTTATTGTTAAGTCAAGCGTGGGCCATGTTCGCGATTTACCCACTTCTAGTAAAAATAGTCCGGTGGCGAGTAAAACGCCAGCCGAAGTGAGAAAAATGGCACCTGAAGAAAAGGCTGCCTACAAAAAGAAAAGGGATTATGCCGCATTAATTGCCCGCATGGGGATTGACCCGGGTAATGACTGGCACGCGTATTATGATATTTTGCCGGGCAAAGAAAAAGTCGTTGCTGAATTGCAAAAGCTGGCTGAAACTGCTGATACTGTCTATCTCGCATCGGATTTGGATAGAGAGGGGGAAGCCATTGCATGGCACCTCCAAGAAATCATTGGTGGTGAACCTGAAAAATTTAAACGCGTCGTGTTTAATGAAATCACTAAAACCGCCATCCAAGCAGCTTTCGCCGAACCGGGTGAAGTGAATATCGCTCGTGTTAACGCTCAGCAAACCCGGCGTTTCCTTGATCGGATTGTTGGTTTCATGGTCTCTCCGTTATTATGGAAAAAAGTGGCTCGGGGCCTATCTGCTGGTCGTGTGCAATCTGTTGCGGTTCGATTGGTGGCTGAGAAAGAAAAAGATATCAAAGCATTTACCCCAGAAGAATTTTGGGATTTGCATGCTGATCTGAAAAACGACAGTGCCATCGATATTCGGATGCAGGTCGCTAAGCAAGCGGGTAAAGCCTTCAAGCCGGTGAACAAAACGCAAACTTTTGCTGCTGTATCGGCACTTGAGAATGCTGAGTTTACCGTGGCCAACCGAGAAGATCGGGCGACCTCTAGCAAAGCGGGTGCTCCTTTTATTACCTCCACCTTGCAACAATCGGCAAGTACGCGATTGGGGTATGGGGTGAAGAAAACCATGATGGTCGCACAGCGGTTGTATGAAGCGGGTCATATTACTTATATGAGAACCGATTCAACCAATTTAAGTGCAGATGCGGTCAGTGGTTGTCGCGAATACATCGAAAGTGAATTTGGCAGTCAGTACTTACCAGAAGATCCTCATGTTTATAGCAGCAAAGATAATGCACAAGAAGCTCACGAGGCCATAAGGCCGTCTAACGTGCAAATGTTATCTGGTCACCTGGATGGTATAGATGCCGATGGTAAGAAGCTCTACGAGCTGATTTGGCGTCAATTTGTCGCTTGTCAGATGGTAGCAGCAAAATATGATGCCACAACACTCACGGTTGCTTCAGGTGAATTTGAATTAAAAGCCAGAGGTCGGGTATTACGTTTTGATGGTTGGACCCGCGTTCAGCCGTCAGTGAAGAAAAAAGGAGAAGAAGATAATAGTTTGCCAGATCTTAAAGTCGGTGAGATTTTATCTTTGGTTGCTTTGGATCCGAAACAACACTTTACCAAACCGCCAGCACGATTTAATGAAGCGTCCTTGGTGAGAGAGTTAGAGAAAAAAGGCATCGGACGTCCGTCTACCTATGCAGCGATTATTTCAACCATTCAAGATCGTGGTTATGTCAGGCTCGATAGCAAGCGTTTTTATGCTGAAAAAATGGGCGAGATAGTCAACGAGCGATTGACTGAAAACTTTACCGAGTTGATGAGTTACGACTTCACGGCCAACATGGAAGAAAAACTCGATAAAATCGCGGGCAACGAAGCACGTTGGATCACCGTACTCGATGAGTTTTTCCATGACTTTACCGACAAGCTTGAAATTGCCAATGCTGATCCAGAAGACGGCGGGATGCGACCAAATCAGGTTATTTTGACCGATGTTGATTGTGCCACCTGTAATCGTAAAATGGGCATCAGAACGGGCACCACCGGAGTCTTTTTAGGCTGTTCGGGTTATGCGCTACCACCAAAAGAACGTTGCACCAATACCATGAATCTAGTCAATGGCGAAGAAGCTGTTAGTGCTGAGGACGTGGAAGATGTCGAAACCGAGGCATTGCGTTGTAAAAAGCGTTGTCAGGTGTGCGGTACGGCGATGGACAGCTATTTGATTGATGAACAGCGCAAACTGCATGTTTGTGGTAATAACCCCAGCTGTGACGGTTTTGAAGTCGAGGCAGGGCAGTTTAAGATCAAAGGTTATGATGGTCCGGTAATCGAATGCGATAAGTGTTCGAATGATATGGAGCTGAAATCAGGTCGATTTGGTAAATATTTTGGTTGTACCAATGCCGAATGTAAAAATACGCGTAAACTGTTACGTAGCGGTGAAGCAGCGCCACCAAAAGAAGATCCGGTGATGTTGCCAGAACTTGAGTGTGAAAAGTCTGAGACTTATTTTGTCTTACGTGATGGCGCAGCGGGGATATTTCTTGCGGCCAAGACTTTTCCGAAGTCTCGTGAAACCCGGGCACCGAGAGTGGCTGAGTTACATCGTTTCAGAGATCGAATTTCACCGAAATTCTATTATCTGGCCGATGCGCCACAACAGGACCCAGATGGCAATGACGCCATTGTTCGTTATTCAAGAAAATCCAAAGAACAGTATGTGATGTCAGAAGTCGAAGGTAAAGCCTCTGGTTGGACTGCCCATTACAGTACGGGCAAATGGGTTGAAGAAGCGAAGAAAAAGGCTGCACCGAAGAAAAAAGCAGCTGCCAAGAAACCAGCAGCTAAAAAGCCTGCGGCGAAGAAGAAAGCCAAAAGCGAAGAAACTAGCTAGTGCCTGTCCAGAAACGAAGTTTCAAGGCGCTAGGTAATGTGGGTCATGGATGACCCTACTTTTCAACCTGTTGAAAAGTAAGCGAAATTCCACTTGCTTGAATGGTGTTGC
>JBLGCB010000165.1:0-12792 GCA_047617105.1 Phenylobacterium sp.
CCGGCATCTCAATCGTGTCGTTATCATTGATGGGTTCAAGTCGCGCATTGTCTGTCTCAGCCAAAAATGCGCTGATTTGGGCCTGGTTTTCTTCCGGTAAGACACTACAAGTCGCATACACCAAAGTACCGCCGGGTTTTAAAATCGCCCACATTTGTTTGAGAATCGATTGTTGAAGGGTCGCCAGTTGCGCGATATCTTGCTGACGACGCAACCATTTAATGTCTGGATGACGGCGGATCACCCCAGTCGCCGAGCAAGGGGCATCCAGTAAAATACGGTCGAACAATTGACCATCCCAAAAGCTGTCGGCATCGGCAGCATCGGCGGTTTTTAGACTGGTTTTGGCGTTGAGTTGTAATCTATCGAGGTTTTCTTGCACCCGCAACAAGCGGTTTTCATCACTGTCGATGGCCAACATCGATGTCAGCTCGGGTTGTCGTTCAAGCATATGGCAGGTTTTGCCACCCGGCGCAGCACACGCATCGAGCACTTTATCACCGGGTTGTACATCAAGAATTTGTGCCGCAAACTGTGCTGCGCCATCTTGCACCGAACAGCTACCCTCGGCAAATCCCGGCAGTTTAAACACATCAGTGGGGCTTGCTAAACAGATACCATGTTCTAATCCGTCATAACCTAATTCTTCAAAAGCGTGGGCCGCAATCTCAGCGTCATTTAACTGAGCGGTATAATCACTGAGCGAAAACTGTCGTTGATTAACCCTCAACCACATCGGTGCTTGTTGCTGATTGGCCAGCAAGATCTGTTGCCATTGCTCGGGGTAAGCTTGTTTGACCTGTTTGATAAACCAATTGGGGTGACCATAACGACAAACCTCAATTTCATCGGCTTGCTGGTCTAAATCTGCCTGCTGACGCTGAAAGTTTCTTAATACGCCATTGATCATGGCTTTAAGGCCCGGCGCTTTTAAAGCCTGTGCCGCTTCAACAGTTTCTGAAATCGCCGCATGGGCGGGGATCCGCATAGAAGTGAGCTGAAAAATACCGACATAAAGTAAAAACGTAAAAGGTCGCTGTTTGCCTTTAAGCGGTTTTTTAAGCAACCGTGAGCAAAAAAAGTCGAGTCTTGGCAACCAGCGTAAAGTGCCGTAACACAACTGTTGTAACAGCGCTTTGTCTTTTGGGTTGGCCAACATGCCCTGAGCCTGTGGTAACGCATCTGATAACGAACGACCTTTATCGACCACCTGGAACAGACATAGTGCCGCCTGCGCGCGGATATTACTGGTTTGTGGGTTCATGATTGTTCGACCGCATGATTTGTATTAGGGGTGCTATTCACCAGAACGGCACCGACTGGCAACCAATCTGCTCTAGCATTCAAAAATTCATGGGCCGCCATCGGCTTTTTACCCGGTGGTTGCAGCGAGGTGATGTTTAACACTTGTTTATCGCCTGTGGCAATTTGAATACCCGCTTTATTGGTGTTTAATACGGTTCCGGGGGGAGCCTCGGTGGGTTCATCCAGCACATTGGCTTGCCAGATTTTAACGTTTTTGACTTTATCGCCGTCATTAATACTTAAATAACTCACCGGCCAAGGGTTAAAGGCTCTGATGCAACGTTCAATCGCTGTAGCAGACAGTTGCCAGTCGATAAGGGCTTCTTCTTTGGACAGCTTTTTGGCGTAATTGGCCTGTTCGTCATCCTGTTTTTGCGCAGTTACATTGCCTACAGCAATGCCATCAAGCGCGCTAACCAAGGCCACAGGCCCGGTTTCGGCCAATTTATGGTATAAGCTGGCTGAGGTATCTGTTGATTCAATCTCACAGGTTTCAATGCTGATGATATCGCCGGTATCTAGACCGATGTCCATCTGCATAATCGTTACGCCGGTTTCTTTGTCACCCGCCCAAATGGCACGCTGTATCGGTGCCGCACCGCGCCAGCGTGGCAATATAGAACCATGCACATTAATGCAGCCTAACCTTGGCGTATCTAACACCACTTGGGGCAGCAATAAACCATAGGCCACCACCACCATCAGATCGGCAGCTTCGCTTTGATCGCTATTGCCTTGGTCACGGCTTTGGTCGCTATTGGAATCACACAGTTGCGCTAACTGTTGTTGGGCGTCAGCTTTTCTTAATGAGGCGGGTTGATAAACCGGGATATCGTGGGCCAGAGCGAGTTTTTTGACTTCACTGGCCTGGAGTTTTTTTCCTCGACCCGCCGGACGGTCAGGTTGGGTGTAAACGGCAACCACCTGATGTTCAGATTGCAGCAAGGCCGCCAAATGGCACGCAGCAAATTCTGGCGTACCGGCAAAAATAATTCGTAATGGCTCTGACACGAGTGGT
The DNA here is from genome assembly GCA_047617105.1 of Phenylobacterium sp. GTDB lineage: Bacteria > Pseudomonadota > Gammaproteobacteria > Enterobacterales > Alteromonadaceae > JABSOG01. The sequence goes on from JBLGCB010000165.1 coordinate 2,324, forward strand.
CCTTATGTTGTCTTTTCGCTGGGCTTAGCTTTGTTCGGCTTAGCTTTGTTCGGCTTAGTTAGGCTTAGCTGGCTCTTTTGGCTTGTGCCCGGGCTTCTTTTTCGAGTTTTTTACGAATGCGATCCCGTTTTAACGGCGATAAATAGTCGACAAACAGTTTGCCATTGAGGTGATCAATTTCATGCTGAATACACACCGCCAGCAGTTCTTCGCCTTCAAGGGTGAATTCTTCACCATGACGGTTTAATGCCTTAACCGTGACCTTTTCGGCCCTTTCGACTTTGGCATATTGATCTGGCACCGACAAACAACCTTCTTCAGAGATTTGCGAACCTTGGGTCGCAATAATCTCGGGGTTGATCATCACGATAGGTTGATCTCTATCCGCAGAGCAATCCATCACCACTAAGCGTTGATGAATATCAACCTGAGTCGCCGCCAACCCGACCCCTTTTTCGACTTCCATGGTATCAAACATGTCGTCGATGATCGTTTGTAATTCGGGAGTGAACTCGGTAATGGCCTTAGCCACAGTTCGTAATTGTTCGTCTGGAAAACGTAAAACCTTTAAGACAGCCATCAGCGCTATAAAACCTATCCGTTAATGATGTAAGTGATTATTTATGATATGTTTGGAGTTTAGCGATTTACGCGCGTTATTAATAGCGAAAATTCAGGATTATCTAGCTAATTTCTCGCGAAATGGGCAGCAGCCACCCATACTAAATCTTTATAAATCTTCAGCGTGATTAGATTTTGCTTCAGAACAAGGCATAACTTGGTGGTAAGAGTCGCACTGAAAATAGGCTCATATACATTATATGTAACTGTTTGAGTACGAAAATAACGCCATGATGATGCGAAAGATGAGTGCGCTGAACAGTGACAATAATTCGAATCAGTATGAGGGGACCTAATGTTTAAACGCTTTATCATTGTGACCAGTTTATTGTCACTACTTTGCCTACCCGCCATTAAGTCTTTTGCTGACGTATTAACCGTGCGTAAAGGTGCGCCAGAGCGTTATGTGGTGAAAAAGGGTGATACGTTATGGGACTTGTCTGCCATCTACCTCACCCAACCCTGGTTATGGCCAAAGTTATGGCGACTCAATCCGCAAATTAAAAATCCTCATTTAATTTATCCCGGCGATGTGATCAGCCTCAGTTATGATGCTGATGGCGTGCCCATCCTGTCCGTCAACAGCAAGGTGATCAAACTATCACCGAAAAAACGCATCACCAGCAAACAAAAAACTGCGATCCCCACGTTACCGCTAAGGCTCATTCGTCCCTACCTCAGCTATGAACAATCACTAGACGATGCCCATCTCAATAGCTTGCCTTATGTGCTCGGTGCCGATGACAATAATAAAAACTGGATCACCGGACAAACCCTTTACGTCAACAGCCCACTGTCACCAGATATAACTTATGCTTTGTATCGTAAAGGCCAGGCTTACACCAATATCGGCAGCCGCAAGGTCATTGGTTATCAAACCACTCTGGTGGGCACCGCCAAAGTGATCAGACCCGGCTCTGCACAAGGCGAACCCGCCGCCATTCAATTAACTTCTTACGCCGAAGTCAAAGCAGGCGATAAGGTTTTGCCTGCCAACATCGGCCAGACTTTGCCGGTCCATTTCAATATCACCAAACCCGATGTGCCATTGGATGCCACCATTATCGCCTCGCCGCAGCAATATCGTCAGTATTCTAAATTCGATGTGGTGGTGTTAAATGTCGGTTTATCACAGCAGGCCAAGGTCGGTAATATGCTCGATATTTATCATCAATCACCACGGGTTTTGGATATGAATAAGAAACCCGGTTATTACGAAGATGCGCCAAGATTCAAAAAGTTTGCTGGATGGATGACAAATAAAATCAATGAAAACAGTCAAGTATTGCGCAACATGCCCAAAGAAAAGGTTGGTCAGTTGATGATCTTCAAAGTTTATCAAAATATCAGCTATGCTTTAATCACTGGCACCACCAAACCAGTGCGCAAAGGCGATACTACTTTTGAAGCGTTGGAGACACAACAAACCTTACTGCGACAAGAGCAAGAACAGCAACAAGACGCAACAAAAGAAAACGAAGATTTAAGTAATTGGTTTGGCGGTGAATAAATAACGGCGGTAACACGCCATAAATTAAACACACATTGAAAATAACTTTGGAACTGTTCAGCGTGCTTAGATTTGGCTTCAGAACAAGGCCTTAACTTGGCGGTATTAGTCGCACGGAAAATAGGCGCATATAAGCATATGTAACTGTTTGAGTACGAGAATAACGCCGTTATGACGCGAAAGATGAGTGCGCTGGATAGTTACAACAAGGAATAATGATGAGCACATCCAACAAGGAAGCGTTGGGTCAATGGCTGACTCTGCGCCTAACACCCCAATTGGGGGTAAAAACCCTGCAAAAGCTGATAGACCACCATAACATCAGCCCCCATGAACTGGTCACCCTTAACCCATCGGCGTTGACCCGGTTAAAACTCAATGACCAACAAATCAAAGCCATTACCCAACCCAACTGGCCGCTGATTGAACAGCTATCGGCTTGGGTTGAGCCCGCTGATCAGCATATTTTGTGCTATTTTGACTGCGAACCCTCATTCGCTTCTTCTCTCACTTCTGCTCTGCCCCATTGCCTCCCTTACCCAGAGTACTTAAAAAACATCTCCAGCCCGCCGTTACTGCTGTTTGTTAAAGGTGATCACACCCTGCTACACCAACCCCAATTGGCGATGGTCGGCAGCCGTAACCTAACCATTACCGGTCAAGATAACGCCCGCAATTTTGCCCACAACATCGCTGAGTTGGATATTGTCGTCACCAGCGGGCTGGCCGTGGGGGTTGACGGTTACTGCCACCGTGGCGCATTAGATGCTAACGGCAAAACCATTGCCGTACTAGGCACCGGGTTAAATCAAATTTATCCTAAAAGGCATTTGCCACTGGCCCATGAAATTGTCGCCCGCCATGGCGCTTTGGTGTCTGAATTCTTACCCGAGCAAACGGCTAGGCCAGAAAACTTTCCTCGCCGCAACCGAATTATCGCTGGTCTGTCTCAGGGCACCTTGGTAGTAGAAGCCGCTGTCAAAAGTGGATCGCTTATCACCGCGCGTTATGCCATGGAACAAGGTCGTGAAGTTTTTGCCATTCCCGGTTCAATTCACAACCCGATGAGCAAGGGCTGCCACGCGTTAATCAAACAAGGCGCGAAATTGGTTGAAAGTATCTTTGATATCATCGAAGACATGCCGTTGTTCCAGCAGCATATTGCCAGCAGGGTTAATCCTGCTGCGCCTGAACCAACCACTCATGCGAACCAGACAAATTTGCCCCATCAATCAACAGAATCAGCGATATTACAATATATTGGTTATGACACCACATCCGTTGATATTATCGCTCAGCGCAGCGCCCAGTCGATTAATGAGATCTTAACTCAGTTGCTGAGCCTAGAAATGCAAGGGGATATCGCCGTGGTCGCCGGGGGTTATGTTCGCTTGGCCAAATAAGAATTAAGCGAAATGAGCGGTTTCACGTCAAAAATACTAAACCTTCGCCTAAAACGACCGATAGCATTAAAGAAGTAAGGGTTTTCTGCTAAAGCGGTCTATGATATAAAGAGAGAGTCAGCATTTTATTGTTTAGGCAATTGACAGGCTGACGATTTTTGATTTGGCTAACTTTTCAACCAGAGGACATATTTTCCCATCACATAAATATTTGTAGTAGTGCCTTTATCAATTGGCGGCAGACTCAACGCCAATGACATTTTCAAAGAACAGCCTAAGCCATAACAAGACGTTCGCAGTAGCTGTTTTTATAAGAAGGAAATAATTATGTTTGATATTTTGATGTATCTATTCGAAAACTATATTCACAGTGAGACAGAAATGCATGTCGATCACAACGAATTAACCGCCGAGCTCACCCGTGCTGGCTTCCATGAAATTGATATTTACAAGGCGCTCAGCTGGCTAGAAAAACTCGCTAATTTACAAAAAAGTGAAAATCGTCTTTACACCACCGCAGGTAGTCAACAGTCCATGCGGATTTATACAGCCGATGAAATGGCACGTTTTGATGTCGAATGTCGTGGTTTTTTGTTATTTCTTGAACGGGTTGAAGTGGTCAATTTTGAATCCCGCGAAATGATCATCGACCGGGTATGCGAATTAGACGAACCACTGATTTGCCTCGAAGACCTCAAATGGGTGATTTTAATGGTGCTGGTCAATATTCCCGGCCACGAAACAGCCTATGCTCAAATGGAAGATCTGGTTTTTGACGAGGCAGTAGGGCCTTTACATTGAACCGCGGTCATCACCAATATTACGACTAAAAACCTGCCTAACCGCAGGTTTTTTTGTAACTATCCCGCAAAAGGTGCTATCCAAATGCGCTTTGTGTCATAATCATTTTCCACTGCCCATCAGATAACATGTTTTATGACCAAATCAGATCCAGCGCTTTTCGAACAACACGAACATGCTTTAGAAAAAGAGTATGATAGCTGCCCTGAATGTGACTCAGAGTTAATGATCCGCAACAGTAAAACAGGCCCCTTTATCGGCTGTACCAGCTATCCTGAATGTACGTTTATCCGCAATATCGGTGAACACCAAGTCACCATCGTCAAACGGCTTGATAACCCCGCTTGCCCTGAATGCCAAAACCAGTTAGCAGTGAAAAATGGCCGTTATGGCATGTTTATCGGCTGCACCAATTTTCCTGAATGCCACTATGTCGCCAATATGGATGAACAAGAAGATACTGGCGTGTCTTGCCCTTCATGCAATACTGGCGAATTATTCCAGCGTAAAAGCCGTTACGGAAAAACGTTTTACGCTTGCGACGCTTATCCCAAATGCAAATATGTGGTGAATTTCAAACCAGTGTTACAACCCTGCCCTGAATGCCATTGGAAAATTCTGATAGAAAAGAAGACTGCGAAGGGTCTACAACTTCAATGCCCGCAAAAACAATGTGGTTATAAAGAGAAAATAACACAATAGCAAAGAAGACACACAAATAAAGAGGCCTACAACTTCAATGCCCGCAAAAACAATGTGGTTATAAAGAGAAAATTACACAATAGCAAAGAAGACACACAAATAAAGAGGCCTACAACTTCAATGTCCGCAAAAACAATGTGGTTATAAAGAGAAAATTACACAATAGAAAGAGAATATAGCATAACCCCCTGCAAATCAGTATAATGCCCGCGAAACTCATTTTTGACTTTATAGGGCTAAGTTTATGACCACACCATTTGTCGCTATCCTGATGGGATCTGATTCTGATTTACCTGTAATGCGTGCCACTTTGGACGTATTAAAATCCTTCGATATTCGTTTTGAAGTAAAAGTTACTTCGGCTCACCGTACCCCGGCGGCTACCCACGCTTATGTGACCGATGCCGAAGCACGAGGCTGTGAAGTCTTTATTTGTGCCGCAGGCCTTGCTGCCCACCTTGCTGGTGCCGTCGCTGGTATCACCACCTTACCCGTGATTGGCGTACCAATTGATGCTGGCCCATTACAAGGCCACGATGCTTTATTGTCTACTGTGATGATGCCTGGCGGCGTGCCAGTAGCCACTGTGGCGATTGGTAAAGCGGGTGCAAAAAATGCGGGTTACTTGGCAGCGCAAATGTTGGCTGTTGCCGATAAAGACATGCGTGCACGAGTAAAAGCTGATCGCCAGAAAAATGCAGAAGCCGTCATCGCCAAAGATGCAGCCCTGCAAGAACAACTAAAATCAATGTAACTGTTCAATGAACAATGACATTGATCCGGCGATTATCGCCGGACTACACCAAGGCGATGTGATTGCCTACCCCACCGAGGCCGTTTATGGCCTTGGTTGCGATCCCGACAATCAGCAAGCCGTTGAACAATTGCTGGCCATTAAACAGCGGCCTATCAGTAAAGGTTTGATTCTGATTGCTGCCGACTACGCGCAATTGCAACCCTATATCAATGACAGCTTATTATCCGCTGTGCAAAAAAGCGCTTTATCCTCAAGCTGGCCCGGTCCGACGACTTGGGTGATCCCCGCCGCAGACCATACACCTAAGTGGTTAACTGGCCGTTTTGATACCCTTGCGGTTAGAGTCAGCGCTCATCCTGTGGTGCGTCAGTTATGCCGTCAATTTGCCAAACCGCTGGTATCCACCAGTGCCAACCTCACCAATCAACCCGCCATCAGCGATATAGCGGTGTTGCAGCAACAGCTTGGTGACAAGGTCAGCCATATCGTGCCGGGTAGTCCAAACCCCGACTTAATGCCTTCACAGATTATTGATGCCCTCAGTGGTATCGTCTACCGGAGTTAGCCATGAACCAAGCCTCAAGCAAAGCCTCAAACCAAGTCAGCATCGACAGCGTCAAAGCTTATTTGCTTTCTTTGCAAGATCACATTTGCAACGCTTTAGAAACCGCAGACGGCAAAGCCAAGTTTATCGAAGATAACTGGCAAAGGCCCGCTGGCGGCGGTGGTCGCACACGGGTATTAACCGGCGGTGACATTATCGAACAAGGCGGGGTAAACTTCTCCTATGTTCATGGCGACAACATGCCAGCCTCGGCAACAGCCCATCGACCAGAGCTTGAAGGCCGTTCGTTCCAGGCCTGTGGCGTATCGCTGGTGATCCACCCTAACAGCCCACATATTCCGACCTCTCACGCCAACGTGCGATTTTTTATCGCCGAAAAAGAAGGCGAAGACCCTATCTGGTGGTTTGGCGGCGGTTTTGACTTAACCCCGTTTTACCCACAACAAGAAGACGTGGTCCACTGGCATCAAACGTCTAAAGACCTATGTGACCCGTTTGGCGAAGACGTTTATGCCAAATACAAAAAGTGGTGTGACGAGTATTTTTACCTCAAACATCGCGATGAGACCCGTGGTGTTGGCGGCCTGTTCTTTGATGACCTCAATGAATGGGGTTTCGAGAAGAGTTTCGCCTTTATGCAAGCGGTTGGTAACGGTTTCACGGATGCCTATCTGCCTATTATTGAACGGCGCAAAGCTTTGCCATTCAGCGAAAAAGAAAGAGACTTTCAGCTCTATCGTCGTGGTCGTTATGTTGAATTTAATCTGGTCCATGACCGTGGCACCCTGTTTGGTTTGCAAACCGGTGGTCGCACCGAATCTATTTTAATGTCTTTACCGCCGTTGGTGCGTTGGCAGTATAATTATCAGCCTGAGGAAGGATCCGCAGAGGCGAATTTGTATGAACATTATTTAAAACCGAGGGAGTGGGTTTAATAAGCATTTAACCAAAAGCACGGACGCTTTATAATTTTTTCTTCAACATCTCTCCAGTTCCTCAAGTTCACTTTTCAATTCACTAAGATCCTTTTTAAGGTCCTGATTAAATAACTTCATTTGATGCCAATAAAACTGTATAAACATGTGGCTATCAGCAAAATAGTTTGGATAAGCTTTCTTCAAATCGCCAACATTTTTAACCGACACCAGCACCACAGCCTTATAACCCGGTTCATTTTCCAGCTTATGATATTCTTCCACCGCCAAATTTGATTTGGCTTTGGTAAAATACATCCGAGTCACCGATAACTGCCCTGGTTCATCTTCCTGAGGTTTAAGGGCGATCAACATTTGCCCATCTAGTTGCGTGCGACGTTTGCCACCATCTCCCACCACCTCTGAAACAATACTATAGTTGTTCAATTTTTTAATCACATTCAAAGTATCATCTAAATCGCTCATCTCCCTTCTATACTCAGAACACTGCGCCGAAGTATACTCATCAGACCCCTCTTCGACAGCCATCAACTTTGCCGCTACTTGAAAGAATTGACGATAATCAATATCGCCCTGCAAGCGGGTTTTTAACTGAGTCTGTTCAAAAATGTCGATCATTTCAACGCAAGTGGCCCAAGCATGTTGTAACCGAGTTCGTAGCTGCACTTCAATCTTGTGTTTTTTCCATGGGCTAACTGCACTATCATCATTATCATAACAACTAAACACCACATGAACGCCGCGATAACCACTGAGTTTGGGGGAAAATAGCCAATCATCTATAGCAACGATTTTATGCACTGAAGTACTGCGTTTGAGTCGGGCAAGACAATCATAAACCTCTTCGACGGTATCAAAAATCACCCGACAGCCACCAATATCCTGCATTCGGGTCAATAAAATCGCATTACTGGTGGTACCATCCAGCGTGGGTCGTTCAAGTTTGTCGATAATGGTCGGTAGCCGCTTTAAACGCCGGGCCAAAATATAATCTTGTGATACTTTTTGCGCGATTCGGTTGATGTGGTTTTTGATCAGCATCAAGGGGTATAAGTGTGAGGCGCGAAAATTTCTGATGATATCGATGGCCTCAGCACGGGTCGATTCATCACAACCTTTACGAATATGATCACCCGCTTTTTTAACCGCCTTTTTGGAGTAAGACAGCTGCGCATTTTTTTGATTCCGCTGTTGACTGCGAGGGTGTTCATTAACCATAGGTTGCTGATTACCTTGCCCGGGCGATTAGGCTTTCACCTTAAAATATGAGGGTCATTGTAATGCGCTTTGACCTCAGCGACAAAGGACTTTTTCTCCCCGCTTCAAGACACTAAAAAAACATCCTCTCCAGTGGTCGATTTGATTTGATAATTTGACTGATACGCCCTAAGCTAAAGGCACATCATGCACTTTAAGGTTTTCCGATTCCATGGTTAGAATGCTAATATTATTTTTCTTTGTATTATATTCAAGCTGTGCCAGTGCAGCAGCGGTGCCAGAGACATCAAATCCAAAAAGTTTCATTAACGATGTATCCAAAATTTACCGAGCATCGATGTATTATATTTTTAAAAGTCAGACCTTAATCAATCAAAAAGATGGCGATAAATCAACTCTATTCGGTAAAAAATTCATCGCCAACGTCAAAAAAGCCTATACCATCCATTTTAACGAACCATTTCCGGCCGCCAATCGTCGACTGCATACGATATTGCTGCGCTCAATGACCGATGTGATGGAAGATAACCGCACCTTAATCCATGATAAAGACATCAATTTTAAAGGACTGATCCCCGCTACTTTTGCCTTTCAATTATCTGAAATTCTCTCTAGCAAAGGACTCGGGGTCAAAATCAAGTTTACCAATATCGCCAGTGAAGTCAGAAATATCATCAACTTACCCGACCCTTGGGAAGTGGCAGCGATGGATCAGTTTAAAACCTCCAAAGCCAAAGACTATTTTGATGACTCATCCACACTCGACGGCATCCCCGCCTACCGCCATTTTGTGCCGTTACCCATTGCTCCGTTTTGCCTTGATTGTCACGGCTCGGTCGAACAAAACCCGCTCAATGCCGGTAAAGATAAATCCCAATGGACCCATACCGATATGACCGGATTTCCGCTGGATAACTGGACCACCGATGATTTTGGTGGCGGCGTGAGTGTCACCATTTATAAAAAAGATTTTTTGGAATTGGAGCAATTATGCGAACTCAATTATATTTCTACCTTTGTCTGTCATTTCTTTGCACTGGAATAGCTAAGGCCCAAACCATTAAAATAGGTGTCATTGAATATCCCCCACACATCAATTTTAATCAGAATGTTCGCAAGGATAAGGCTTATCGCTATGTCGATAAGATCTTAAAAGGACTCTATGCCGACGTTGAATTTAAAACCTATAGCAATGAAAAGGCGCTGGCTGAACTCGACAGAGGTGCCATTGATTTGTTATTTCCGCTGGACGTATCACAAAATAAACTCAGGCATTTATCTAGGCCATTGTTTCGCACTGTGCCGGGATTATGTTTTAAAAAGAAAAATTTTATTCCTGTGTTAAGCGCCACACATCGCCTTAAGGGGCTTAATATTGGTGTTTCAGCTGGTACTCAAGTATTGCCAATCGTTGCAGCGTCAGGTGGTCAACTCAAGGTCTTAGGCGCGAAGGAAACCTTAAATAAAGGCATCGAACGACTGCTAATCGGTGAGTTTGATGCTTTTTATCACCCCAGCCCAATGCAGGTTTACCACCAAAAAAACCCACTGTCGAAAAAAGTCGCCTGCTCCAAGTTTTATGGTTACCCTTCCGGCGTTTATATTGCCGTCAAAGCCAATATGGACGACGATACCTTTGAAGCCATTGATAACGCTTTTTCTCATGCCCTAGAGATAAAGTCTTATGAAGATTATTTCTGGGAAAGGCGTTAAAACCAGTTCCGGTCAAACGGGGTAACAAAGACAAAAGCAAAGGGATTTCACCACTGAGGATTTTTTGATGGTGGCGCTGGGGGATTTGTTGGTGCCATGAGAATGATGTTGTATTGACTTACCCTGCCTTTGTTCTCGTCGACTACCACAGAGTCACTGAGAGCGCAGAGGACGCACAGAGAAGAGCAAAAGCATTTTAAATGCGTTAACCCCAAAGAACAGTGCCCTCCCCTGAATTAACGAC
>JBLGCB010000166.1:0-12781 GCA_047617105.1 Phenylobacterium sp.
TGGCACCATATACCAGCGAGGTATTATTCAAAGTGGTACCTTCACCCGCTTTATCTCCTATAGACTCTTGGATAATCAATGCACGCTGTAAATAACTCAATGCGGTATCATAATCACCTTTGGCTTGGTATATCGATGAAATATTATTTAACGTTACTCCTTCACCCATTTTATCTGCGATTTCTTGCTGGATAACCAGTGCGCGGTGCAAATAACTCAATGCGGTATCATAATCTCCTTTGACATCATATATCTGCGAGATATTATTCAACGTGATGCCTTCACCCTCTTCATCCCCTATATCTTTGCCAGTAGTCAATGAACGCTGCAAATAACTCAGTGCGGTATCATAATCACCTTTGGCATCATAGATCTGCGAGATATTATTTAAAGTGACCCCTTCACCCATTTTATCCCCTACTTCTTGCCGAATAACCAATGAACGCTGCAAATAACCCACCGCGATATCATAGTTACCTTGATCATAATATATCGTTGAAATACTATTCAGCGTCACCCCTTCACCTTGTTTATCCTCTAACTGCTGACGAATAACCAGACTCTTTTTATAATGGGTTAAAGCCTCTGCATTATGACCATTTTTACGTAAAGCAAAACCCAAATCATTTTCCAAATCCCCTAATAAATCACAAACAACATTATTTAAAAGATCAATCCCTTCAATCGCCGCTTCTGCTGCCAATGTCGGCGCATTTTGTCGAACAAGCCACTGCGCCAAATCATGCAACAACTGCGCTTTATCTTGTTTATCTTTGCTCTCATCATTCAACTGATGAATTTGCTCAATATGCGCTTCAATCTTCAACTTCTCTTCAGCCGATAGCTTCAACTTCTGAGTCAAACCCTCCATATTTTGCCACAGCATATTGCCCTGACTTTCAAGCTCACGCTCTAACCAAAAAGTGGTCTGGCGAAAGCTCCATAAATCGCTGGCATCGGTCATAAAGGGCAGCATTTCGCTTTCGCGTAAAAACAGCACAAAACGTAATTTATGTTGGGAGATTTTATCGCGATGAAAGTTGATATAACTAAGAAAATCATGCTCTAACTGATCTGAATCCGGCTCGCGCGCCATCGACACCACCAGCGATAAAGTATCTCGCTTAGCATCGGTTTCAAGTAAGGGATATAATTGGCCAGCGCCGTGTTCAGGGTGGTTTAGTGGGTCGTAACTGCGGGTGGCAAGGTCCTGTTGTTTGGCTAATTCACCAATGCGATTTAAAAAGCTCAGCTTGTCGGCTTCGTGGTTGTATTGCACCAACAGCAATAACGCCCGATTACGACTGGTTGCGCGTTGCACCAAATCTATTAACGCTTCGGCTTGGTTATCACTGACGGGGGTTTGCTCGGTCATAATGCGACAATAGAGGGTGGTTTAGGTTTTTTTTCAGCATCTAGCAGGCTTTTCAAATACGCTTTTAGCACATAACGGATATCTAACCAGACATCGCCATTTTGGTATTCAACCACCGCTTTGGATTGTAAAAAAGGTTCTACGCCATCAACCCAACCTTTTTCTCGTTCGCTCACCTGACGCAAAATATCAATGGCGGCACCACGAATAAAGGGCTGATAGTCTTTCTTTAATTTATTAAAGGCTTTTTCGACATCATCCAGGGTGATTTGTTCTGCCTCGCGTTCTATCGCGTAATAAGCGGCGTTGGTCACCACCGCATCGGTATCACGAAACAAACCTCCACCAATACGGATAAGTTCATCCATTACGCCCGCTGCGAACAGCGCTTTGGTTGGCTCTAAACGCTGGCTGATAAACCTTTCCATCAACAGGTAACCGTCACATTGTTTGTTCAGTGGCGGAATTAATTTGCTTTTATGTTCCGGGTCATAGATTCTGACCGCCGAAAACGAGTAGATGGCGTCACTGTCGATTAACTTATCTGGCAGGGCTTTAAAGTAAACCGGTAAGGTATAAACAATATTAAATGTCGGCTGGGTTAATACGCTATAGTATTCTGAAAACAAACGAGTGTGCATCTGTTTTTCGGCATCAGATTTGCCTTTTTCTAAATCATCAACCATCACCAGTAAACGTTTACCGGTTTTGTTTTTAAAATCAATTGCCATACGGTTAAGTATGCCGACCAAATCTGCCACTTTGGGATCGAGTATTTGCTTCTCTTGGTGTTTCCAGTCACGTCGACTTTTTAGATTCGCTTTAAAATAGGCAAACCACGCCAAACCCTTGATACCCACCTCGGCTGCAACGCTTTCATCATGAATAAACGTTTTCACCAATTTAATGCCCCAATCGTTCAATTCTTTTTCAAAGCTGGGGTTTAATTGTTCAGCGGTGGCTTGTTTGATTAACTGTAACCCCATGCCCACCAATAATGCATCATGAGTCAGGTTAACGGTATCGCTCAGTAGCGCCTGTGCTGAAACCAGCAAGGGAAAATACAGTTCATTGATTTTGTCATCTTCTGCCAAACGCCGTAATTCGGTGGTTTTACCGCTACCGACATGACCACACAAAAATCCATGAAAATGACGCTTGTTACGCTTGAGGTTAAAGGTGAGTTTCTTTAAACCATCTTCTGAGCGCTGGATATAAAAATCAGAGTTGGTATCGACCACCGCAGAGGGATCGAAGATATCCCATATTTCATCCAAATTTTGGGCTGGGCGTAAAGCTGTCATGGGTTTTCCAAATGGCTAATGTTAAAGGTGACGTACAGGTATTGTCGCATTGTTACATGTGCTTGGTGACATGTAAAAGATTAGCTTAAAAAAGAAGGCCTAATGGGGGTAAAAGTGAAAGTAAAAAAAGGGGGATATATGCGCGACCAAAGTCCCGCACACAACATTTATTCCTTAAAAGCACGCAATAAATTGACCATGGCATCGTATTTTGCTGCCGGTAATTCTTCAATCAATTCACCCAACTCTTGACGGGATAACCGGGCCGCTATATCGTAATGCGTGCCTTTGGTGATCACTCGAATATCATAACCCGTCACCATTGACCACTTAGCCATATGAAAACAATAAATCCCTACTTCGCCACTTTCGAGGCTTTTATAAGTACTGCGCGGGATCTCCATGGCATCCGCAATTTGCTGTTGTGTTAGATTAAGTTGGCGTCTGGCTTGCCTCATATTCAGCGCAACCTGTTTGTAATAAGTTGCCGCCTCATCATTAACCTGCTTGCCATTTTTACTTGCTTCTGGTTGGTATCCACCAACCACCGTATCTACTATCTCGATCTTACTATTCGCTTTCGTCACTATTACGTCCTAATTATACCTCGCCCTAGGGGTCTGCGGGCGAATCATTCATGTTGGCGAAATTGGTAAATATCTACCCTTCCTTAACAGTCAGTTAAGACTAAATATAGAGACCCAAACGACAAAAAGCGAGGGCTGTTTAAATAACGGGTGACAGCATAACCAAATTTATATAATTTTGGCTAAGAGAGCGTTATATGTCCCAATGAAATCATGCATAAATGGTCCATCAATTCCCTAAACGTAAACATCGGTGCCAATTCCCATGGTGAAACCGCTTACTTTTACCTTCCCTGGCTAAATAGATAAGCCAAATGAATAGAAAAAATCGCTCTGTCGGGCTATCAAACATCCTCAATAAACCTTATTCAGCTCCAGGCCCATTTTAGCCACAGTAGAACACTCAATGACCCATTATTATCACTCTTCAACTGCCACCCGCGAGTACCAAGCACAAAAAGCGTAAACCATTTGCCAAAACGACTGTGAGAGTGTATTAAGTTGGCTATTGATATTTACATCAACTCAAAGAGAAACCAACCAGATGCAAGAAAAGTCAAACCGCCTGACACTCCAACCGTTGCTGCTGACATTTATGCTACTCATCATGTTAGCCGTCTTTATTAAGTCACAACAGGCCACCCTTGCCGAAATTCCTGCCTCTGCACCGCAAACCGTATTTTCAGGCGAACGGGCTTTTAATCTGCTGCAACAACTCAATCCAGAGCAACTGCCCCACCCTGTTGACAGCAATGCAGGCAAAGCAATCGAACAACGTTTGGTCGAACAATTACGCAATATGGGCTATCAACCCATCATTCAACAACAACAGATGTGCATAGATGAGGCACGAGGCAGCGCAAGGTGCACCCAAGTGCGTAATGTTATTGTCAATATTGACGCTGCTGAAGCTTTAAAGAGCGCTGAAAGTGGCATATTACTGTCAGCCCATTATGATTCGGTCATGGCCAGTGCTGGCGGCGCTGATGACGGCGTCGGTGTCGCGACTTTGTTGGAGGTGGCACGGTTGTTATCCATGGCCGATAAGCCGAAAAACCGGATTGTATTGTTATTTAATGAAGGGGAAGAATTTGGTTTGTTTGGTGCCAAAGCCTTTATGGAACACCACCCGTTGGCCAAAGGTTTACAACTGGCTCTTAACGTCGAAGCCCGTGGCAGTGCAGGCCAGAGCGTGTTATTTGAAACCGGTGAAAACAGCGGTTGGCTGATTAAACACTATGCCCAAACCTCACCTCTGCCCGTTAGCAACTCATTGTTTTACGAAGTGTATAAACTGCTGCCCAATGGCACCGACTTGACGGTCTATAAAGAATATGGCTTGCAGGGGCTTAACTTTGCCAATGGCGATCGGGTGCAACATTACCACACCCCCTTAGACAATCTGACCAACCTTGACCGAGGCAGTTTACAACATCATGGCGATAACGTTTGGGGGGTGCTAAACAGCATTAAAGATGCCGATTTAAGCAAAACCCCACCCGGTAATCTAGTGTATACCGATGTTATGGGGTTATTTGTGATTCACTGGGCAGAGTCAGCCAGCCCATGGATTTCAGCGGTGTTAATGGCATTGTTGATTATCGCCATGGTACTGTTAAAACAACAACAGCAATTAAATATCAAACAATTCGCCAAAGGAAAACTGGCCGTTGTTATCATCTTAATCAGCAGCGCCATTGCCGCCCTGTTGGTACAAAAACTCACTCAAGCATTCAGTGGCACACACGCCCCTTGGCACGCCAATGCCCTACCGATGCAAATAGCGGTATGTTCAGCCGTCTCATTAGCGGGTTTGTTGCTGGCAAAATGGTTAAGCAATAAAGCCACCCCCATCGACATGACCGCCGCACTGGTCGCCATCTGGGGCGGATTTGGCCTCGCCAGCAGTGTCTGGGTGCCCGGTATCAGCTATTTGTTTATTATCCCTACTTGCGCTGGGATTATCGGTTTATTTTTCATGGTATGGCTAACCCGTCAAAGCAGTAAAAACACATCTCTCCCTCAAGTAGCGATATTAATCACTCTAGCCATTATCGCTGGCATCAGCTTTTTGCCCATCGTCTACATACTCGAAATCATGGTGACCTACCAAATGGCAGTGGCCATCGGTATTTTCCTCGGTTTTGTCATCAGTGCGTTATTACCTTTAACAACGCTCAAAGCCCAGTCATCAACTGGTTTTAAGCAGCTTATCGGCGCTCATGCGCTGTTATTGTTGCTGGGTATTGGCTGGACCAGCATACAGGCAACTTACACCGCTTGGATGCCTCAGCTGTTGAATCTACGTTATTTGCAACAAGATAACGGCGACGCTTTTATCCTCGCGGGCCATCGAAATAATCAGCTGCCCGATACGCTGACTGCTGCCTTGACGGATATAACTGGCAACACCGGCCAACTCACGGCCATTTACCCCTGGTCAAGGTGGCAGTTTCATACCGTATCAGCACCGTCAAAACACTACCCCAAACCACAGTTAGAAATACTGAAAACCTCAATACCAGAACAAGGCAAAACCGTCACCATTAAGTTATCCAGCTCTGCTGAACACTTGAGCGGCAGCAAAATCTATATCCCTGAAGCGGCCGGTTTGCTGTCGATTCAAAACGCCACGCAAACCATCAGCTATCAAGGCGAAAACAGTTCATTTAAAGACCACTATGTCTATCACTGTCGTGGCCTCGCCTGTGCACAAATGACCTTGACACTGAGCTTTGCCACCGATAAAGCCATCAAACTCCAAGTGGCCACCATGCTCAGCGTACTGCCGCCAGACTATCAACCCTTGATTCAAAGCCGAGGCGAATCCGCTGTGCCTTATAATGATGGTGATCAGTCGATGATTTTAGCCACGTTTGAGCTATAGGAAAAACCAATGAAATATATCCTTTACGCATTAACACCTTTGTTATTAACGGCTTGTGCTGCGACAACCAAACCAGCAGTCCAAGTCGAGGTATTGGCCAAAACCACTAAAAGCTGGAATAACCAGACCTTGCCCGCCTATCCCACTGGCCAGCCTGAAGTCACCGTACTAAGGATTGTGATCCCGCCGGACACCACATTGCCATGGCATAAACATCCGGTGATCAATGCTGCGGTGATCTTAAAAGGCAAACTGACCGTGGTCAGTAAAGATGGCCAAACACGCCATCTCAACAGCGGTGACGCGCTCGTTGAATTGGTCAACACTTGGCATTACGGCATTAACAAAAGCGAGCAAGATGTCGAGTTGATTGTTTTTTATGCAGGCACTACAGATTTGCCCATTACGGTTAAAAAGCCTGACTAATTCAGGCTAATCCCGGTTTATAGCCGGGGTATTGATACCCGCTTGTATGCTGGCTTTGATACACATAAACGATGGCCAATCACTGGCTGTTAAATTTCACCTTTTTAGTGGCATTTTCTTGCTAACTCTCAATAACTTGACTATAAATTGAGAGACCTTATTGCCATTTAGAGAATCCAAAAAGTGCCCGAGACGGAAACGGAAACGGAAAGTAACAAACAAATTGATATCAGCTCGCGTTTTCATCGCTATATGATTGATATGAAATATGCACTTAGAGAATGTGATTTTGACGATGGTGTCAACATCGGTGAAGATGTTGCTGGCGATAAAGGCAAAGAAGAAGGCGGCCAATTTGAGCGTGTTTTGCTGGCCGTCGAAGAGCAACGAATCAAAAAAGACCAGTTAAAACAACAAGCACAAAGCAATACCATCAATGCGATGGCCAAATCATTGCGTCCGCATATTATCAAACACGTACAAGAAAACCTTAAAGACACCAGTCATGTCATCGAAAATATATTACGTCTACCCGCCAACTTTGGCGATTTGGTCGACATATTATATTCTCCCTCAATGACCTACAGCCGAACCGCCGGTATTGTTCGTCTTAACAATGTTCATGATTCCAATCTGCTACATATGGTCAATCGCGCTGATTTTCAAAGACAGGTAGGTAAACAAATCAGCAACCGCATCAGAGACACCCAAATTGCCATCAGTTTGCTGGGCATGTCAGGTGCCAAAGCTTTATTGCCGGTGATGATGCTCAAACAAACCATTAAACTGCGTAACGAACATTTTCCATTACTGGGTTTTAAATTATGGAAACTGCTGTTAAGCAATGGCCTAGCTACCCATCATATTTTGGTGCAAAAAGGCTACCCGGATCCGATTGAAGGATTGCTCGGCGGTATGTTATTTCATATTGGCAAAATCACTTTATATCATCAGTTTGTTCATTCTTTTGACGAAGTCAAAAAGAAGTTTCTCATCGAGTTTCGTCGCGACAACAAAAAACCCCAGCATGATTTTTTGCTTCAGGTCGAACCTGATGCATCGATTTTATATCAATTGATGGAAGCGCTGGAACGCTCCCATACCCTGACGTTAGTTCAGCAGCTTGACTTGCAAAAACAACGCCCCAAAGGATTGTCCATGGCGCTAGAGCAAGCATTGAGTATTTGTAGCATCCAACAGTGTTCACCATTGGCTAGGGCCATCAGGCAGGGTAATGCTTATGCTCAACTCGAACAACTCAGACACGCTAAGTTAATAGGGCAAGATAATCTAGAACCTTATCTTGAAGGGGTCGGTATGGCCAAGGCGGGGATGAATGCGTTACTTAAACGCAACCTGACCCGGCTCGAATTAAAAACATTTGTAGAGTAGTGCCCTTCTTGAAACGCAGTTTCAGGGCACTGGCTATGCGGTACACGGATGTGCCGCCATTTCAACTTGTTGAAATGTAAGCGTAGTTTCACTTGCTTAAACGTAGCTTGCTCCAGAAATCTCACATGGATGTGAGTTTCTGGACGATAACTAGAGTAGTGCATTATGATTATTTTATATCACGCCAATTGTAATGACGGCTCAGCCTCAGCACTGGCTGCTTGGATGAAACTTGGCGACCAAGGTCACCGCTATATCCCGGTGATCCATGGTAACCCGCCGCCACCCGAGGTCATTGGCGAAGACGTCATTATTGTTGATTTTTGTTATCCCCGAGATATTCTGCTCAACATTAAGGCCAAATCCATTTTAATCCTCGATCATCATATCTCAGCGCAAAAAGACCTCGCAGCCCCCTTCCCAGATAACAGCAATATCACTGCTTTTTTTAATATGAATAAATCTGGCGCAGTACTGAGCTGGGAATATTTTCATCCTGAGCAACCGTTACCACTGTTTTATCAATACATTCAAGACCGTGATATCTGGACCAAAAAACATCAACAATCGACTTGGCTAAGTTTTGGTCTGGGGGTGTTTTCGCAGCAATTTCGTGACTGGCAAACCTTGATTGATGATCCTGCTCAACTCGAACAGGCGATAGAAAATGGCAAAGCGGTGTATACTTTCGTCAATATCGAAGCAGACAAAATCATTGCCAGTCGGCAATACCAAAACATTGCTGGTTTTAATGTGCCGGTGATCAATGGCCCCGGATTTATGGTCTCAGATGCCTTACACAAAGTCCTCGACCTAGAGCCAAACGCCCCTTTTGCCGCCTCATATAGCGACTTACTGTCGCAAAACCTGCGAGTCTATTCGCTGCGTTCAGACAATAATCGTGAAGATGTCTCGGTGATAGCCAAAAGCTTGGGCGGCGGTGGCCATCGTAATGCTTCTTCTTTTTCTGTAAAATTATAAGGTGTTGTGTTTACTGCCCTTTCGCCCGAATCTGATTCATCACCCGTTCAAGTATCAGTTCATCGTCAATTTCGCCCGCAATATACGCCGCTTCGTTAGCATCAAAACGCGCCACCTTTTGCGCCAGATTGGCGATAGCACCATCTCTTAATGCGCCGCGAGGCAAACTATACACCCAGTTAAGCGCACTATCTGGCGATTTGTCATACCAGTTATTGGCAGCAGCATATATATGATTGAGTTTATTGGGGTTCTCATCCATCGCAAGCACCATCTCGGCAGCTTTTTCTGGATCACGCCGAGTCCATTCATACATCAAATTATTCAGCGCGTTGTCATAACCCCCTTCGGCTTTATTTTCCATCAACCAATTATAGGTTTGGCCAATATCCTGCTTAGAACGCTGCCTAACAATATGGCCAAACAAACCGGTGCGAAACGCATTGGCTGGCATGGTACTAAACAGCTGTTCGGCTTTGGCCAAATCGGCCTGCACCAACGCATTGCCCATATTGCTGGCAACATTACTGTCATTGAGTAACCCCATGCGCTCCGCCCATTGATAGGCTTCCTCAGGATGCGCGGTGGTATAGTGCCAGACGATCTGTTTTGAATCTTTCAGCAACCGTTTATCACCCTTCTCCTCAAGATAAGCCGCCGCCCCACGCGGGTCTTCCATCGCCCAAGATTGCATAATATGACTGGTGGCTGAAGTATCCAGCTTATCGCGGTAAAGGTTGGCCATTTCCAGCGCTTTAATGCCCTGTGTTCTGGCCAGCGTACCAAGTACCCGCAACGCATGATCGCCCGGCTCAGACAGATTCAGCGCCACATTAAGGGCTTGCTCGACATCTGTTTTAGCCCAGATGCCGATCACCGAATTAATCAAGCTGGTTTTCTGACTCGAACCCGACATCTGTTGCACTCTTTGCAATGCTCCCGCAGGGTCCTGAGCAGCCCATCGTCTAACCACTGAGTACAACCCCTGGCGGCGCACCTGAACATCACCCTCCATACTGACAAAACGCTCAAACGCCTGACCAAAAGACTCCCGTCCAGAAGCTGACAGTAATAAAGCAGTACGGGTGCGTTGAGAATAGTCCTGAGCCAACGTCAGCAAATCATTATTGGTGGTGAAGTGATCGTCCGATACTAAAAAACGAATGATGTCTTCACGGGTTTTTTCTGGCGCGACATTGACAATATGGTCCAACGTAGCTGGCATATCCATCCATGCCCATTCATGATAAATGTTAAACATTACCCGGCGGTGCTGGGTCGACTCGGGGTCAACGGTATCCCAAAAATGCGTTACTGCCGCCAGCGGATTGCGGTTGATATAAGAGACATAAAAAATCCGCGCAATGCCGATACTGTCGGGGTTGGCTTCCATATTCAACAGGGTTTCAATTAACTGACGTAATTGGGGTTCAGAAGCCCGTACCGCCACCGGATAAGCAGAAGCAAATTGTTTGAACTGGGTATCCATGGCCACCAGCCTAGCAGCAGTGGCCTTAATGTCTAAGGTCTTATTGACGATTGAGGATGAAGCAGGTTCAGTTTGCCCCGGTTGCTGGGCAGCTTCTCGGGTCTCAACAAACAGCTCATCGACCTGATACCAACTGACCGGATCCTGCACTGGTGGCGTAACCTGGCTGCCACCGAGGTTGGGGCCTAGAAAAACGCCAAGCACGGCCCCCAAAAGGACCAACATTAACGCACCAAAAACTTTATATACCATTATAAATTCTGTCCTGCTCTCATACTTATATTAGTTATCTAGAAGCGCAGCCAATATATTGCTACAATCCCGCCACACTTTAAGCAATCGATACCGAGTTCAACTCAATGAAGATCATTTCTTTCAATATTAACGGATTACGCGCCAGATTCCACCAATTACAGCAACTAATCGACAAACACCAGCCAGACATTATCGGTTTGCAAGAAATCAAGGTACACAACGAAGTCTTTCCGCTCGAAACCATTGAGCAAATGGGTTACAAGGTATTTTACCATGGCCAAAAAGCCCATTACGGTGTTGCGATGTTATGCAAGCAACAACCCACTGATGTGCAATATGGTTTCCCCACCGATGATGAAGACGCCCAGCGGCGCATGATCATGGCCACCTTCACCTTAGCCAACGGCGAAAGTGTCCGAGTACTTAACGGTTATTTCCCCCAAGGTGAAAACCGCAGTCACGAAACCAAATTCCCGGCGAAAAAGCAGTTTTATGCCGACTTAATGACTTACCTCGACGACAATCATCAACCGGATGAAAACATCGTGGTGATGGGTGATATCAATATCTCTGCCATCGATTTAGACATCGGCATTGGCGAAGTCAACGCCAAACGCTGGGCAAAAACCGGCAAATGCAGCTTCTTACCAGAAGAGCGTGAGTGGCTCGACACCCTGATGAACTGGGGGTTCACCGACACTTTCCGCCAACTTCACCCAGAAGTTAACGACCAGTATAGCTGGTTTGACTACCGTTCTAGAGGATTTGACGATAACCGAGGTTTACGCATCGATCAGATCATGACCACCGCAAAACTCAGCCAAGACTGCACCGAAGCGGGCATTGATTATGAACTCAGAGGCATTGAAAAACCCTCTGACCATGCGCCCATTTGGTCAAGCTTTGGCCAGGCATTAGCCGATGAGTCAAGCCAATGAGCAAACAACCGAATTACAATTGCCCACAGTGCGGATTGCCCTTAACCGCCAATCCGCAGGGATTTTCCTGCACCTATAGACATCAGTTTGACCGCGCCAAAGAAGGTTACGTCAACTTGTTGCCGGTGCAGAAAAAAGCCTCGAAAGTGCCCGGAGACAGCAAAGAAATGGTGTTGGCCAGACGAGAATTTTTGGCCAGTGGCGCTTATGAATTTTTACAACAGGCGGTGGTGCAACAGGTTAACACACACCTTGTCGATGAAAATTCAGCACAAGCGACGATTATTGATGTGGGTTGTGGTGAAGGCTATTATACCAATGCGCTAAGTAAACAAGGCGAGCAATCTTCAGATCAGCCTATTTACGGTGTCGATATCGCCAAAGCAGCGGTTCGTTTCGCCGCAAAACGCTACCAAAACGTCAATTTTGTCGTCGCCTCACACTTAAATCTGCCCTTTGCTGATGATTTTGCCGATTTGATTTGCAAGATTTTTGCCCCAGTCACAGGCGAAGAAGTGATTCGGGTATTAAAACCCGGCGGTTTATTACTTAGTGTGGTGCCCGGCCCCAATCATTTATTTGAACTCAAAGAAATCATTTACGATCACCCCAAGCAACATGATGCAGAAGTCTGTCCGGCGGGTTTTGAGTTGATCAATAGTGAATCATTGTCTAACCAAGTGACGTTAACCGATCCAAAGCAAATCGCTAACCTCAGTCATATGACCCCATTTGCGTGGAAAATCGGCGAGCCGAAACGACAAAAATTGGTTGCTGATGCCAATTTTGCCGTTACTTTTGATTTTGTGGTGAATGTTTATAAGATGAGTATTTAGAAAAATTAGAACAGACCTTTGGTAAAGGCATTGTCCATTTTATCAAAGGCCTGCTTTAGCAATTCGCCCAATTCACGATAACGGGGTTTGGTGGCTGTCAAGGGGACATTGCAGCCCTCTGACGCCATTTTATCGTGAATATCACGATACCAAGTGGCCACTGAGGCGGGCAAAACCGTGTTTGAGCGTTTGCCTAACCAATAAAGTCCCTGCACTGGCAGTGACACCATCAGTAAAGCACTGGCGATAGCTTGAGGGAGATAATCCTGACCTAATAATTTAACCTGAACCGCCAGCGACAATGCCGCCAC
>JBLGCB010000167.1:0-12765 GCA_047617105.1 Phenylobacterium sp.
AGCCTTCGCTATTACCAAAGACTGGCAGGCCAATATGAATTTTGCCAGTTACAGCAGCAAGTTCGACAAAATACAGCAATACCTACTGAGCGGCGACTGTTATCAGGTGAACCTGGCGCAACGCTTTACCGCCCAATATCAGGGTGACGAATACAAAGCCTATTGCGCACTGTCCAGCAGTAATCAGGCCCCCTTCTCGGCCTTTTTACGGTTTGAAAGTTTTTCGATTATAAGTATTTCTCCAGAACGATTATTACAGTTAAACGGCCAGCGAATTCAAACCAAACCCATCAAGGGTACGTCGGTGCGCGCCGACGACCCACTGCGTGATCGGCAAAACGCGTTTAACTTAAGCCAGTCGAGCAAAGACCGCGCTGAAAATGTAATGATTGTGGATTTATTGCGTAATGATATTGGTAAAGTCAGCGTCGCAGGTTCGGTGAAAGTGCCTTCTTTATTTGCCATTGAGAGTTTTCCGGCGGTGCATCATTTGGTCAGCACCGTTACCGGCGTTTTAAGTGAGCAATATCAGGCAACTGACTTGCTGCGCAGTGCTTTTCCTGGAGGTTCAATCACTGGCGCGCCAAAAATCAGAGCGATGCAAATTATTGATGAGCTAGAGCCACATCGTCGCAGTGCGTATTGTGGGTCGATTGGTTATATTTGTGCCTCGGGTAATATGGACAGCAGCATCACCATTCGTACCTTGGTGTGTAAAAAAGAAATCAGTGGCAATAAGATTCATTGTTGGGCCGGTGGTGGCCTAGTGGCTGATTCTCAGGTTGAAAGTGAGTACCAAGAGACCTATGATAAGGTAAACAAGATATTACCTGTACTATCAGCATTTCAAACCTCAACCCATACCTCTACAGGTAGCGAAAAACAGAAGGATCAATAACCCAATGAATAAAACTCAATTCAAATGGTCGTTTGTATTGTCCCCTTTGGCCACCAAACAGCAAAAACTGCCGCCGACTTTAACCAAAGCCGCCGTGCTTATTCCAATGATAGAGCGTGATAATCAATTATTTGTCTTATTGACCCAGCGTGCCACTCATTTAAAGCACCATCCAGGCCAGGTGAGTTTTCCCGGTGGTCGTTTTGAAACCAGTGATCACTCACTGGCTACTACCGCTTTACGAGAGACCCATGAAGAAGTCGGCATCAGCCCCGACAAAGTGGAGATCATTGGCCAGTTAAATAATTACCAGACCATTTCAAAATACGTCGTCACCCCGTTTGTTGGTTTTGTCAGCGCTGACTACCAAGCCTCGATTGATAAAAATGAAGTGGACGCAGTATTTGAAGTGCCATGGACGTTTTTTTTGCACCGGGTCAATTACCACCATTTAAATATTCGTCGTTTTGGCCGCTCTGATGATGTGCATTTTATGCCGTTTAAGGATAGGTTTATTTGGGGCACCACGGCGGCGATGATCCATGATTTGGTGTGTCATTTTGAGTGAAGTGGATAGGTTGTATTTTCTCCGTAGAGTGCGCCATGCTGTTGAAAAAATACCGCTTGACCGTAGGATGGGTAGAGCCTAAGGCGAAACCCATCATAATTGAGCCGAAAACGGTAATATTATACTACTATCACGCCCAAATGATGGGTTTCACTCCGTTCTACACCATCCTACGGCGATTTAATCAACAGTCTGCCGCACCAATAAACCATCCGGCACTTCCAACCACATAAAATCATACGCAACCTCCCTGACTTAAGGTATTATCTTCAACAATAAGAATGAACACTAAAGTACCAATGACGATGGATGAAGAAACATTAGCAAAGCCAATTGAAAGAACCGTGCTCGGCCGCGACCAGGCAATCGAGCTTTTGGAGCAAGGCAAGGAAAAATGGAATGCCTGGGTGGAGCAACACCCTGAAGCAGATATTGACTTAAGTTGCTTTGACGAAAGTTACGAGTATAGCCACCATGGTTTTAATTATATTCAGAATTTTGACCGTACGACTAATACTTTAAGTTTTACTGGCTATAAATTCCCAAAGGGTAAACTTAGTTTTGCCCAATCACAGTTTGTCTCAACAAACCTTGATTTTTCTGGTGTTGACTTTAGCCAAACAACGGTTGATTTTAGCCATATATTATTGAATAGCGGAAACATCAACTTTTCTAACACCAAATTTTCGGCAGGCAGCAACCTCTTTTCCTCAATGACAATTACCTCAGGTAACCTTGATTTCACCGATGCAACCTTTGGCGATGGTGATATTAGCTTCAAAGACACAGTATTAAAGCAAAACACAGAAACAAAAATAGGAGCAAGTCAAGACGACTTGCCACAAGCTAAACTCATCGCCAATTTTTCAAACGTTGATTTTGGCGGTGGTAATATTTGTTTCGCTGGCATTAACTGGAAAGATATAAATACCACTTTCGATAACGCAAAGTTCGGTGAAGGTATTATTGATTTCGGTGAGTCCACCATCGGTGGTGATATTAATTTTACCAATACTAACTTTGCAAATGGCAACGTTAACTTTGCTGCTGCGAACTTTACTGGCGATAACGTTAATTTCACAGAAGCTGTTTTCGGTGAAGGTGATATCGATTTTTCTAACAGCCAACTCAGCACTGAAAACCTTCTATTCACCAAAACCAATTTTGGTCAAGGCAACGTCAATTTTGGCCAGTTTAAATCAGGTAACAATACACTTTGTTTTAAAAAAGCCATTTTTGAAGACGGCACCATTAATTTCGCAGATAGTAAGATAGCAGCGCAAAATACAGATTTCAGCAATATCACCTTTGGCAAAGGCAACATTGATTTCAGTGACACATCTTTCAAGGGCGACAATATTACTTTCGAACACACCACCTTCGGCACTGGAGACGTTAACTTCAAAGGCTGTCATTTTGATGTTACCGATGTAATTTTTGAAAACTGCATATTTTCACAAGGCGATGTAGATTTTAGCAATTGCCAAATTGGCACCAAAGCAAACGGCAGCGGCAAACTCTCTTTTCAACACACTCAATTCGGTCAAGGCAACGTCAGTTTTAATAAAAGCATTATTCAATATCGCCAAGCCAGTTTCAAAAACGCCGTTTTTGGTGATGGCAATGTCAATTTCGCAAACACACAATGGATTGGCCAACAAATCAATTTTAACCAAACTCAATTTGGCCAAGGTGAAATCAATTTCAGCAAAGCCATCATTAAATGTGACGAAGCAGATTTCAAAAACACCGTTTTTGGTGATGGCAATGTAAGTTTCGCCCGCACACAATGGACCAGCCAACAAATCCATTTTAACCAATCCCTATTTGGCCAAGGTAAAATCGATTTCAGCAAAGCCAAATTTGCCAATGGCGACATCAGTTTTGAACAGACAGCATTTAATCATGGCAATGTGAACTTTGGCAAAGTCCAATTTGGTCAAGTGACTAAAACAGATGAGAGACCTCATTACCAAGGCAGTATTCACTTTACCAAAGCCACTTTTGGCATCGGTGATATCAACTTTGGCCACGCAGTATTCAATAAAGCTGAAATAAAGTTTGACCAGACTAAATTTGACCAAGGATATGTTTTCTTTTCGAGCGCTAAGTTTGGCAATGGTACCAAAGACTTTTCAAAATCATCTTCAACTGAAGGCAATTTTGACTTCTCTTACAGCCAATTTGGCGAAGGGGAAGTCGATTTTTCGGATGTGAAACTGGGCAAAGGGAGTGTTCAATTTGGATGGACCCAATTTGGCAGTGGAGATATCATATTTTCAAACACTGAATTTGGTGAAGGCAAAGTATCCTTTACCTGTGCGGAGTTTGGTGATGGCATTCTAGACTTTTCAGAAGCAACCCTTGGTAAGGGAAACATTGATTTTATTGAAGCAACATTAGGCATTGGCATGGTTTATTTTAGCCAAACTGATTTTGGTGATGGTAACCTTAGTTTTTTAAAAACAAACTTTGGTCAAGGAAATGTCAGTTTCGTTGGCGCAAAATTTCACCAAGGAAACGTCAGCTTTCAAAATGCTCTCTTTACCCAAGGTGATGCGTACTTCTCAAAAATCGAATTTGGCCACGGCGAGTATGATTTTGAATATGCCAGATTTAGCGGTAACGTCACATTCAGTGATGCAACCAACAGCACTGCCGTGAGCAAGATGTCATTCAAACATGCGGTATTCGAAAGCTCTTTAGATTTGACCAATTTAACCTTCGGCTGCGTGATTGATTTAACCCATACTAAACTGGCCAATCAGGTGGCATTAGATGGCCTCGAATGCCATTTAAGCCGATCCAAAAAGCGCGTGTTCAAACTAGCAAACGACGAAAATGATGCTGGTAGATTAAGGCGGTTAAAAGAGATTGCAGAAAACAATAAAGACCATGGCCAAGCGTTGAGGTTTCATGGCGATGAAATGCGCGCCAAACGCTGGCATGAATCCAATGGGTTTGTATCACTATTTGACGGGTTATTTTCTTGGACCAGCGACTATGGTCAAAGCATTGCCAAACCATTGGTAATATTTGCTACCATGTTTGTTATTTTGACCGCGACCTTTACCACTACTTCCTTTGCTCCACCTCCTCAGACCAACCAAACCACCAGCAAGAGTGAACGTTTATATTATGCCGCCTCCTATGTATTGGTTAACAGCATTCCGGTTATCGCCAGCGCTAAAGAAGTGCGCAAATCTAGTTCCGAGGTTTTATTTGGTCAAAAAGCCAATTCAATGGTGTTGCTTATTGCCAGTATTCACAGCGTATTATCGTTGATTTGTCTGTTTTTAATTGGTCTTGGTTTTCGTAATCGGTTTAGGGTGTAAGGCTAGAGGGGGATTGTATTTGAGTAAAGCGGTCATAAATTCACATAAATGGTGCGCAAGGCTGTTGAAAAAGTCCCGTTTGACCGTAGGATGGGTAGAGCCTAAAGCGAAACCCATCAAAATTTGGCAATAAATGGCGATTTTAGAGCTATTTCTGGCACTAATGATGGGTTTCGCTCCGCTCTACACCATCCTACGGCGATTAAATCAACAGTCTGGCGCATGACGCATCCTACGTGTTGTTAGCCTAATGGACGACATCTACCATGGTCTTTATATATGACATAACCTATACATCAGTACAACCATTCCTGTCTGCGATGGTATCAATCACCTCGTAGATCCGTTCTTCGTAATCAGCATAGGTAGTGAGCACTGGCACCCAAAGTTTGGTTCCAGCAACTCTTGATTTCCATATCGCGGCGAGACCTTCTCTTGTTTCTACTTTAATCCATTTATAATTCAGCATAACCTGCTCAAGCATCGCCGGAGTTATTTTACGATAATCAAAATCCAAATAGGTCATTTTGGGGTTACGATTCATGGGTTACCTGCGTATCTAGAGAGATTCAATCACTAACCCTAAGCATAGCAGAAAAAATTTCATGATCCAAGATTCAAAATGATTTTTATGTCTGTATCCAAAACGGCCGCAAGAAAGACATGATTTCTCCAGGAATTAATGATTCAAACCAAGCGATGGCACCCAACCCCTCACTTCTTCACCCTAGACGTCAAACGAAAGTTAGCAAACCCCCACCGGGTCTGCGGCTGGCCAACGCTGCGCCATAGGTTACCAAAAAACTCCCGTACGTAATCCAAAAACAGATACGTCACGGGTAAACAAATCAAGGTTGCAATGGTGGAATAACCCAAACCGCCAATCACCGCGCGAGCCATAGGGTAATACGAAGGACCACCGCCACCAAGCTGGGTATCACCTAAACTTAACGGCAATAAACCCAAAATGGTGGTTAATACCGTCATCAAAATTGGCCGAATACGATCGTTAGCCGCGTGTAATACCGCTTCGGTTTTCTCCACGCCCTGCGCCCGGTAGTGGTTAATTCTATCGACCAGCACAATGCCGTTATTCACCACCACGCCCATCAACACCAAAATGCCAATCAGCGCCATCATCGACAATACCGTGCCCGTCAAAAAGAAATACCAGAGCACCCCAACCACGGCGTAAGCAATGGAGGTGATCACCGCCAGAGGTAAAATCAACGATTCGAATAACGCCGCCATGACGATGAAAATCATCAATACCGCCAACATCATATTGGTGCCCATGATACTAATGATTTTCTCTTCTCGGTCAGTACTACGACCAAAGCCCCAACCATATCCCGTCGGTAATGGCACACTGTCCATCAAGTCGTCAGCCGCTTGTCTAATTTCTTCAGCGGTAGTGGTATCTTCATAATCAATGGTTAATCTCACCGAGGTGCGTCGATCAAACCGGGTGATCTGCGGTAACGACTGTCTCACCTCCAATTTGGCCACGGCATCTAAGCGCACATGGCTGCTACCGCCCTCTTTAGGATTGGGTAATTCCAACGGCAAAGCGGCCAAATCCGCCATTGACGCTTTTTTCTGCCCGTCAAAGGTCAAGGTAATCTCCACCTCACCAAATTCAGACCGAAAGGTTTTTAGCTGCTGCTTACGTAATGCAATAGATATCGATTGCGCCACCTCTTGCGGGCTTAATCCCAAATGGTTCAGCCGCTGAGGATTAAGCACCACCCGCACTTCCTGGGTGCCATCTTTGGCCCCCGCCGTCACTTTAGATACCCCTTCAAGGTTCTCAAGTAAAGGCGCAAGTTGCGCCGCCAGTGACACCAGAGTTTGGGTGTCTTCGCCATTTAATCCCACCGTCAACGGCTCTTGACCACCAGCACGGGTGCGGGAAAATGAAGGGCTGCCGATGGCGATTTTGGGCATGTTCTTTTCAATAAACTCGCGTATTTGTTTATTGGTTTTGGTTCTTTGTTCTTTTTCGACCATTAATAATGTCGACCCGGCATCCCCCTCGGTGTAATAGGAGTAAACGTTTTGAATGTCTAACGCCTGTTGATTGGCATACAAGAAGTCTTCTATCTGACTCACTGCCTGCTCTACCTTGTCAATCTCATAACCGCTTTGAATGTCATATTGAATTTGTAATCGGGTATCTTCCTCAGCCGGAAACATCTCCATTTTCATAAAATACCCCGGAATACCGCCTGAACCAATTAAGGTCAATACAATCAGCGCTGAATATACCGGATGACGCATCATCCACGATAAAAACCGCGAGTATTTGCCGTGTTCTTTGACGGTATCGGTATGGCTGACTTGCGTGTTGCGAGACTTCATTTTGCTTAAGCACAAAGGAATAATGGTGGTGGCAATAAACAGTGAGGCCAATAGCGAAATCACGATGGTCGACGCCACATGACCCAAAAACATGGTGATATCGACTTTTTCACCGATGATATTGGGCAAAAAGACAATCGCAGTAGTCAGGGTGCCCGCGACCACTGGTATGCCAACGTCTTGCACGCCTTTTAATGTGGCTTCTAGTGGTTTATCCGGCATTTGCTGACGGTAACCAAATATGCTCTCACTCACCACCACGGCGTTATCTACCAGCATCCCAATCGCCAACATCAACCCCATCATCGACAGTAAGTTGATGCTAATATCCAAAAAGTACATCATCGCCAAGGTGATCATAATAGAAAATGGCACCGCCAGCGAGACAATCAGGGTCAAGCGAATATCTTTAAGAAAAACCAACAACACCAGTGAGGACAATAAAAAACCGATTAGGCCAGATTCGGCAATATCCCTTAATGAGCTAACCACGCCATCGGCCTGATTCTCCATCACAAACAATTTAATGCCTTCAAAATCAGGCAAGTCTTCGATTCTTTTCATCTCGGCGACAATGGCAGCGGCGGTGCTGACCAAATTGGCATCCGCTTCACGGGTAACATTAATGCCCACCGCATATTTGCGGTCAAGGTGGCGACCCACATCAATCTCGTCTTTGGCAAACGACACTCTGGCCACATCACTAAGCTTTAAACCTCGGTTATTGATCACCAAGTCTTCAATATCTTGTTGTGAGGTAAATTGCTGGTTAACGGTGATTCGAATACTTTGATGGTCATTTTTAACTTCACCGGCAGACACCAGCGAATTAGCATTTTGCAATTTGGCTAACAGGTCATTACTGTCAATATGGTAGGCAGCAATCTGTTGGGGCATGAGTTCAATTTGATAGGTTTTGGCGGCCACCCCATGAATGTCCACTTTAGACACCCCGGGAATACGCTCAAGCCGTTGTTTAAGCTGGCGGTTAAGCACTTCAAAAGAATCACTTAAGTCGGTATCGGCAGATAAACGCGCCTGCACAATCGGCTGATCGTTGGTGCTGCCAGTAAAGATAAAGACCCGCTGTAAATCTTCGGGCAATTGTGACTTGATGGCATCCACTTTTTCCCGCGCTTCAACCCCTTTAAGTTTGGCATTAATGCCCCAATCAAACAGCATAAAAATCTGACCATGATTACGGGTGCTGGTCGATTGCATTTGATCAATCGAACCCATGGTTGCTAGCGCTTCTTCAAGCGGTTTGGTGATGTTTTTTTCGATTTCTTCTGGTGAGCTGCCAACATAAGTCGCTTGAACAAATACCCCAGGAAACTGAATCGACGGGAAAAACTCCAGCGCCAGTAAGCGGCTCGCCGCCATACCCATCACCACCGCACAGACAAATATCATCGATATGGTGACCGGACGCCGTAATGCCAATTTGGTAAACCACATGGCTAACCCTCCCCTAACTGTTCTTTGGTGATCCGTTCTAGGTCAAGTGCCACATTTTGTGAATAATCTTTGCGGTCAAGAATCTGATACATCACCGGAATAACCACCAAGGTCAATAACGTTGATGCCAGCAAACCACCAATCACGGTGATCGCCATCGGTGCACGAATTTCTGTGCCTTCACCAATGCCCAGTGCCAAAGGGATCATACCAAGGGTCGTCGTTAAAGTGGTCATCAGTATCGGCCGTAAACGCGAACGGCACGCTTCAATAATTGCGTCAATTTTATCCGTGCCGCCAACTCGTAATTGATTGATTTTATCAATCAATACGATGGCATTATTCACCACAATGCCCGCCAGCATAATTAAGCCCAAAAACACCACCACGCTGATCTCGGTATTGGTCACCAGTAGCGCCACGACCGCGCCCACTGCCGCCAGCGGAATACTCAACAAAATAATAAAGGGATGTAATAAGGATTCAAACTGCGACGCCATCACCAAATACACCAGAAAAACCGCCAGCCCCAACGCCATCAGCAATGAGGTGTAGCTGCGCTGCATTTCTTCACCCTGGCCACCAAATTGAATATTGGTACCATAGGGCAAACGCACATCTTCTAATAACGCAGCCGCCTCTGCCACGGCTTCACCAATGCCACCATAGGCAATAAATCCTTCAACTAAAATCACCCTTTGCTGATCAATTCGCATGATTTCACTTGGCCCTAGGGTTTCCACTATCGTTGCTACCGCCTGTAACGGCACAGGTCGGGCTGACATCGGGTTGATGATCAGGTTTTTAACGTCGTCCAATTCATCCCGGTCAGCTTCTTCTAACCTGACCAGCACTTCAATTTGTTGCTCCTTAAGCCGATAACGGGTGGCTTTATTACCACGAATGGCATTCACCACGGCGTTATTGGCCTGTTCAATCGACAGTCCCAGCTGGGCCATTTTTTCTTGATCAAAGGTGATTTGTGCTTCGGGATAACCGCGTTTCATATTGGTTTGTAAATCAATAAAACGGTCAGTCACAGACAATTTCTGGGCGATTAATTCTGCCGCTTGTTTGAGGGTATCAATGTCATAACCATACACTTCAATGCTCAGCGGGGTTGAAAAGCTGAACAGCTGCGGCCTTTGCGCTTCGGCGGATAACCCCTGACTTTGTGATTTAAGCAGTTGACGAATCGTCACCAACAGTTGTTCTTCGCCCTCTCTAGAGATGCCTTTTTTCAGCAGCAAACTAAATTGAGCCTGATTCTCTCCGGCCTGTTCAGGGTTGGCGGTGAGTTTATTGCCTTCACCTGCAATGGCAAACACTTCTTCCACGCCATCAATGGCCAGTAACTTTGCCGATAAACCCATCACTTTAATATCGGTCAATTCAATCGCAGTACCAGGTGAATACTCCACCGTTACCACCAATTCGCCTTGAGCCATTTCTGGCAATACCACCGTTGAAATGTCCTGAGCCAGCCATAAACTGGCACCCAGCAACGAAAAAGCAATCAGCAATGTCACGGTTTTCGCCCGTAAAGCGCCTTTGAGTAACAGCAGATAACCCACCGAAAACAGCTTAAATACACCGTCAAATCCGCGTCTTGCAGGAATAAAAACCACACCAAACACTTTGGACAAGACAAACACCAAGATTTTTACCAGCGCAAAAATCGCGGCAAACAACAAAATCAGCAACTCAACTGGCAGCAATAACGCCCTCAGCCACAAGGGTTTGGTATTTCTCTCTAATACCGGCTGAGCGTCAGGCACCTTCACCCCATAAGCGGCCAAGGTGGGGATTAGCGTTAATGCGACCGCCAGCGACACCAGCAATGAAAAGGTAATGGTCAGAGCCTGATCGCTAAATAACTGTCCGGCAATACCTTCGACAAATATCAGTGGCAGAAAAACCGCGATAGTGGTCAGCGTCGATGCGGTAATGGCCCCAGAGACTTCACTCGCCCCTTCAAGCGCCGATTGCGCTAACGACAAACCCTGCTCTTTTTTGCGGGCAATATTTTCCAGCACCACAATCGCATTATCCACCAACATACCCACCGCCAATGCGAGGCCGCCCAATGACATGATGTTCATATCAATGTTGGCCCCAAACATCAGGTTAAAAGTGATGATCACCGACAGCGGAATGGTCGCCGAAATGATCAGCGTCGGCATCACTTCGCCAAGGAACAAATAGATGATGATCATCGCCAACAATCCGCCAATGGCGGCCGAAGAAATCAACTCAGAAATTGCCTGCTTAATAAACGTCGACGCATCCGTCAGCACGGTCAATTCCATGCCTGCGGGCAATTGCTCTTTAAGTTTTTCCAGCTTTTTGTGCACCGCTTCGGCCACTTTAACCGTATTGGCATCACCTTCTTTATAAATCGCCAATTCAACCGCCTGCTGGCCATTGTGACGAATAATTGCAGTGGGATCTTTGTTGGTAAATTTAATTTGCGCGATGTCTTTTAAGCGCACCACTTTTTGATCACGAGACAGCACGATGGTATTGGCAAAATCCTCTATCGAGCGATATTCATTAAACGTTCTGACCAGCAGTTGGCGCTGACCATTACGAATTTGGCCGCCGCTCATATTGATGTTTTGGGTTCTTAGTCGGTTGGAAATATCAGCAAGGGATAACTTAAGTTGTGCCAATTGTGACTGGTCGAGTAGAATTTGAATTTCGTCTTCAAGACCACCAGAAGCTTTGGTGGCGGCCACCCCTTCGATGGTTTCCATCCTGCGGGATAACTGCAAATCAGCATAACGGCGTAAATTACTCAGCACCGCCATCGGGTCAACATCTTCGCCTTCGACGGATTTTTGGCTCAAGCTGAGGCGTATGATCGGATCGTTATTGGGATTGAAACGCAGCAAAGACGGCGCGGTCACCTCCAGCGGTAATTGCACCTGCTCTAGTTTCTCTCGCACATCCAAGCTGGCGATATCAACATTGGTGCCCCAGTAGAATTCGAGATAGACATCAGAACGCCCCGCTTTTGACACTGAACGTATTTGTCGCAGTCCTTTGACGGTGCCCAATACCCCTTCGAGTTGACGGGTGATCAGGTTTTCGACCTCAGCGGGTGCCGCCCCTTCAAAGTCGGTGCGCACCGTTAATGTTGGAT
This sequence comes from Phenylobacterium sp., assembly GCA_047617105.1. GTDB lineage: Bacteria > Pseudomonadota > Gammaproteobacteria > Enterobacterales > Alteromonadaceae > JABSOG01. The sequence continues at coordinate 11,766 of JBLGCB010000167.1, forward strand.
AACTGAGTTCAGGTAATAAATTAAAGCCGATGCGATTAATCAACACCAGTCCGAATACCAGTGCTGCCAAAGTGAACATGGCAACAGTGACAGGCCGCCGGATGGCGGTAGCAATCAGGTTCATAAACTTTCCTTACACGTACACAATGGGATTATCGATTGGCGGCGGTGGTGGCCGTAGTTGCAGATGTTGCTGATTCGTCGTCCTGATCAGCAATCTGTGCCTGAGGCTGACCAACCACTTCAATTTTGCTTTCATGTTTGAGAATTTGCTGACCGGTGGTGATCACCAAATCGTCATCCACTAGGCCAGTGATGATTTCAACCATCCCATGGTGGCGAAAGCCAAGGGTAACCGGAGTTTGTAGCGCTTTATTGTCTTTAACCACAAACACATGTGAACGATTATCTTGGGTGATCACCGCCTGTTGTTGCATCAGCAAACTGTTCTGATGAACATCAAATACCACTTCGACCTTGCCGAACATGCCAGACTTTAGAAATTGATTCTCATTGTCGATATGAGCAATGACCTTAAACGTGCCGGTGTCGGTATCGATAAGAGGACGAATACGTTCGATTTGACCGACAATCAACTGACCTTGCAGTGCATCGACGCTCAGCAATATCGTTTGTTGTTTTTTGACATTACCGAGTTCTTTTTCAGGTAAGTGTAATACCGCTTTTAAGCTGGTGAGGTCGACGACTTCAAACAAGGTATCATTATCACGAATAAGACTGCCTTCTTTGATCATCCGCTGGGTCACCATACCGGCGATGGGGGCTTTTATGCTGGCGTAGTTAAGTTTGAGTTTGGCTAATTTATGCTGTGCCTGCTGCGACTGATGTTCAAACCGTGCCCGGTCTAACGCATCAGAGCTACCAAGTTTGCGCTTAAACAAAGATTTTTGCCGGGCCAGTTCATTTTTGAGTTGGTTCAGGGTGGCTTCGATTTGCTGTACTTCGAGGGTCAGTTGCTCAACATCCAATTGGGCCATCA
>JBLGCB010000168.1:0-12760 GCA_047617105.1 Phenylobacterium sp.
CTAGTAATGTTAAAAAACAAACAGCTGGCGTTGGTGATGCATTTGATGAGTGACAACACGCAACTGGTGTTTTTATTCCCAGAGCAAAAGTTATCAATTAAGGGCCGTTTTGTGGTGATTGGCCATAAGCATATTGCTTACCTGCTGCCGTGTTATGTCTGTGAAGAACCAAAGCTATATTCATTTTTGTGGCAATCGCCGTTGCATAAAATGGCGCAAGAAAAAGAAATCAATCTCTTACCTTCAAACCAGCCACCAAATCAAGAGCAACCCGATAGCGATATTTTTACCCCGCCACCAAACCTAGCCGATTTACTGACAGATTTGTTTGCCCAACCATCACTGGGCAAAATCGCAGAGCAAATCAGTCAAAGTGAAGCGCTCAGTCAGTTACTGACCAAAACCGCGTCAGAAGTGGCCAGCGACAGCATTCAAATCACCGACACCAAACACGCGATTGCTATGTTAGGGCTAAACCGACTCGGTCCGCTGTTAACGCAGGGCGCGTTGCTCAGCATCATGCTCAACCACCATTTTCCTGGTGATGCTTTGGTGGCTAACCGCCAGCACTGTTTTATTCAGGCGGTGAAGTATTACGCCCAATTCAGTGATTTAATGATGGTAGAGGAGATAACCTTGTGTGCGCTGTTTTGGTTTGCGCCATTGATAGTCAGCAAAGAAATACAAGTCAGTGCTTGTCGCTTATACCGCCAAAAAACCATGGCGACAGAGGATATTTTTGATATCACTAGCTTATTTGGTTTGCAGTTGACAGACAGCCATAAACAGCAAGTGATGACCTTAGCAAAAAGCTGGCAGTTACCCAAGGTCAGCCTAGAGATTTTCCGCCAGCTCAATAAACCCGACAGTAGCATTCGTCCGGCGAAAAAAGTCGAACAAGCATTGGCGGTGATCCGTTTGGCCACCCTGCACAGCCACAGCATTTTTAATCAGCTAGATATTCAATCGGCCCATGTGCAAAAGCTGTTGCAGCAAAATCTCACCATACTGGATATTGCATTGAATCAATACGCTGGCCATCAGCAGAGTTTTTTGTTGGGGTATGCGCCTTATACGCCGCTTTGATGGAGTAGCAAAAAGAATAAGTATCATGAACAAAGATCATTACGAGGATGAACCGCTCATTGCTGGATCGGATGATGGGAGGTATGGGGGCTGGAGGATAGAGACCTCCGGCAAACCCGATTGTGTTTAGATAACACAAGTTAATCGGCCATTTATCCAAGGCTCAACGAAGCTTTGATAAATGCTACTTAGGTAGCTACGCCATCTTTTATTATCATGCGCATGAGACCCTATAATAGTAAGTAGTAAATAAGATTCACTAAAATCATCAAAAGCATACAATAACCAATAATCTTCTTCTGGCGCTTTTACACTATGCACTCGGTAGAAAATTTGGTTAATCGTAGCCCAACGTTTGGCTACGTGTTCGTCTTGGGCTAAATGAATATGATGAACGTGGGGATAACTTAGATCTGCATCCCTGCCATAAAAATCAGGTTGCATATTATGAAGTTTATAATCTTCAAATGTGGTTTGTTGAGACTTCCAATCAGGTATCTGGCGAAATAAGCTGCAGGTTTGTACGATCACTTAATGTAAGAATTCTTTAAGATCCGAACTTTCTTTTGGAAATTTCCCGTATTTTTGAAAAAATTCAAATTGAGCATTACCGATAGCAGCAGCAGCTTTCACGTTTTTAGCTGTAGCTCTTTTGCGCAAATCTGGTTTTAGTTGAGGCATAGAAACTTCCTAAAATAGAAACTTTAAATTAATTACTCTTAAATTATAAGCCATTATCCACGACTCCGCAATAGAATAGAAATATGAAAAAATAACAACTGATATAGCTGTTTGAGTACGAAAGATGAGAGCGCAGAATAGTCACCAACTTATTAGATCCCAAACAGATGCATGATTTCCACACAACTAAGTGGCCCATGCCCAGTCAATTCCGACTAGGCTGATTTAACAAACGCTACCTCAACGCCAATTCAATCGAACGATAAAGCTGGTCAATAATAATCGGTTTGGCCAGATAAGCCGAAAAGTTAAATTGTTTGGCATGTTGTAAATCATCCACCATCACTTTTGCCGTGACAGCAATAATGGGGATATCACTGAATTTAACATTGGCTTGTAATAAATTAAAAAACTCATAACCATCCATGCCAGCCAAGTTAATGTCGAGCAAAATCAAATCAGGCTTATGCTCAGTCATCGCAATAACCGCCGCTTCTGCGGATTCAACCATGCTCAACACCGTATTCTCTCGAGCATCTAGCATCGATTGCATGACCAATTGATTGGCCGGATTGTCTTCAACATACAACACATTGACCTTACGTGTCGGTGCCAATACCGAACTTTTATTCAACTCAGCAATAGCGCAATAGCGAGCACGTTCAGCCTCATCAGATATCGGCAACCGGAACCAAAATGTTGAACCGTGCTGCAAAGCACTCTCAACCCCAATAGACCCTTGCATTCGTTCAACCAATTCTTTGGTGATCACCAGACCAATACCCGAACCTTCGATGTGGCTGTTTTCAATGCCAAGGCGGTTAAAAGGCTGGAATAAAGCCCCCACTTGCTCGTTCGACAAACCGTTCCCTGTATCGGTTACATTAATGGTAATATCCCGCCCATTTAGCTCACAATCAATCACCACTTGACCATTATCACTGTTATATTTAATCGCATTGGATAACAGATTAAGCAGCACTTGTTTTAATTTCATCCGATCGGCATAAACACATGCCCCTAATACATCACTGCTCGTTAGGGTCAGCTTAACCCCGTGTTGATGGGCTGTTTCGGCGACAAACAGCAAACAATCATTGATCACCGTACCCACCTCAACCGGTTCAAACACCAGTTCAGTTTCATTAGATTCAATTTTCGCCAAATCTAAAATATCATTAATTAACGACAGCAAATGCTGACCACCGCTGAGGATTTCAGCTGCGCCGAGTTTGATTCTATCCGTCGCCGCTTTATCCAACTGAAAAAGCTGGGCAAATCCCATGATCGCATTGAGGGGGGTTCTTAATTCGTGGCTCATACTGGAAAGAAACTGTGACTTGGCTTGATTGGCTTTTTCTGCGGCCTCTTTGGCCTGTTGCAAACATTTTTGTTGTTCCTTTTATTCGGTAATATCCCGCATAGCAGTTGCTCTGACGGGCCGGCCATTAAAAACATCTTCTCGAGGAAATATTTCAGCAGCAAATAAACTGCCATCTTTTTTGATGCATTCTATTTCATAAGATTCGGTTAAACCATTGGCGATACGCATAGTTGCAATTTCTAACGATGCCGAGGTGAGTAATGACGACATCATCTGATCTTCTAATTCATCTCGTTGGTATTGAAAAAGCTCAAAAAAGCGATCATTGGCATGAAGCAATACCCCTTTATCGTGGATCACAATGGCTTCAAAAGACGCCTTAGCAAAAAAGCGATAACGTTCTTGTGAACTTTCAACCTGTTTAAGCGCATCAATGGTCGACTTATAGCAATGGACCTGTTCTGTTAGCTGCTGATTTTGTTGTTTTAACGTATCGACTTGTTGCTGTAAATCATCACTCATACAAACCAGTCCTATGAATGCTGGTACACTCGTTGACCAGACTCCAATAACATCCCCTTCTTTGATGACAACTGATTGGCATTTTTTTACCTGCTAATTAACAAAGACAACTTTAAGATAACGTTGAATGGATAATTATTCAAGCTGAGCGGTTAAATAGGTGACGGTACAGCCAATAATCACGTTCCTTCCCCCGACCTACGGCACAGAAACTGACTTTACGCCAAACAAACGCTATAGTTAGTCTCTATTGAGAAACTTAATCAACAGTCATGTTTAAAAAAATTGCCACTTTGGCCACCGTTTTACTTATCACCGGGGTTGGTCTCACTTTATACCTACCCACTTATCAACCGGATAATGCCATCACGGTCGATAAAATCAGCTATCATATCGACCAGCCTTCGTTGAAAAAGCCGCTATCAATGGACGATATCCTGCTTTCGCCCGTGGGTGAGGATGAGCAACGTTATGGCTTACGCCTCGGTTTATTTGGCCAACTGCAACAAGCCATTTACCTCGCTGAAAAAACCATTCAATCGAAACCTGCAACCGAAACCACCATCATCAAAGCCACCGACCAACAGCGTTATTGGTATATGGTGATCCTCGGCCCTTTCAAAACCCCCAGCCAAGCCAATCAGCAAGGGACTCTGTTGCTGCAAAAACAACAAATATCGACTACACTCATGAGATGGCCATTAGCCACAACAAAAGCAGACCCAGCAAAAGCATCCCAGGGAGGCAGTGAGTGAACTATCAACCACCGCAACGAGACTACCTGCAAATGGTGCGGGTGATCCGTGATAAAGCCAATAGCGCCATCAGTTTTAAATTGGGCAATGCCTATGGTGCCAATCCGCATGTCAGTCCGACCGACTTACGCATTCGCACCCTCAATGAAATGAACCTACCCAGCACTTCAATACGCCGCCCCGAGCCCCCAGCAGTCGATGGTTTTTTACCTACTCGCGCCAGTTCAACGCTCTTTCATGAACTCAATGACAGCACCCAAGATTACCTTAACGGTCAAGGCGGTGTTCAGGCCGTCAAACGCAATGACGGTCAACCGGGCACAAAATTACGCACTGAACTGAACAAAGATGCCTTTAGCAAAAAAATCTTTAGCCAACCAAGCTTTGCCCCTCAAGACAACCATCTGACCAAAACAGCCAAATCTGACGATAAAGCCGGACAATCATCAAGTTCATTTACAGCCTTTAAATAAAACCCAACCTACGCCAAGATAAGCACTTTCGGCTGGCACGGGGTTAATGTCATGCCTGGCGCATTGGGCATAGCACCATTGTGACCCGTCGGAGACAGCATTTTGGTCGCTGGCATCACGGTTTTAAACACTTTAACACTGCCAAACAAATGCTTTACCGGTCCCATAATCAAAGCTGACACCACCCCCATGGCGACCCCCGCCTGATCGCCATTAGACAGCGGAATGGTGGTTAATAAATTATGGTCTGGCATCGCCATGGTAAAAAGGTTAGGAATATTGGGGATCGCCGTTGCTGTCGGTGCAATATTAGGATAGGGAATAGGCACTACCGCAGGCCCAACCACAGTATTACAGACATCAGGAAAGCCCAAATTAATGGCTGGCATTTGCGTATTTGAAAACATATTTTTACCTTCTTTCATTTATGCGCGAAGCGCCCCAAAACAAACGCCCTTTCTTTCGCTTGCGAAACCCAATGATTCCCTACACTTTGCGCGTTGCGCAATGTGGAGGGAATCATCCCATATTAATGCGCTCTCCATCAATTCGAACGTCTTTCTCGGCAGTGATCACCTGATGCTTGCCACTAAGACGCAACAACCCCTTCGCCGTTAACGAATATTGCCCCACTTGCTGGATCAAGTTCTCCGCCTGCTGAATCATCGCATTCGCCGCACTCACCACCGTGTCTTTACCCATCACCACCATTTTATTCAGTGACGTCAACTCCAGCTTATCAAAGGCACTAAAATGCAACTCAGGTGCCACCCAGCGCACTTTTTGACTAGACTCCAGCAGTAATTCTGCCTCACTGTCCTGACGTGACAATAACGCAGTGATGTAATAATGTTGCTCGACTTCGATAAAACACACGGTGTCACCAATAGAAGGTTTAACCAATAGACTGACCGCACAACTGGCGCTAAAGTCATGATCCACCAGCCAAGATTGCGATAACGCATCATAACCACTGATTTCACCCGTGTAAGTGACCGCCATAACAGTGGGTTTGGCCACCGGGCACCTGGCAACTGGGGCTAATTTTAAACATCTGTTCATAAAATAATTCCTGTTAGAAATAACTCGCGAGTTTTTTATCAATCTTTTGCTGGTCTTTATTGGTGGTCAATAGCTGTGCTTTATTGGCACCGCGCCAACGACAACCTTGTTCTTCAACCGCATGAACGATGGTGCGTAATAAGGTGCACCGGGCAAAACTGCAATCCTCCAACCAGGCATAACTAAGATTGGCATAACTTAAATCAGTGGCTGAATAATCCACTTTGCTGGCCCTAAGGTCTTTCATCCATGACATCGATAAACCACAACCAGCAAAACTGCTGTCATTTATCTGTGCCGCCTGAAAATTTGCACTGGTTAAGTCGGCTTTATCAAACACACACTGGTCTATTTTGCTGTCGATAAACAAGGCTTGCGCCAATAACGCGCCACTAAAATCAACCCCGGTTAACACACATTGTGAAAAACTGCTGGCCGCCAAATCAGCCCCCACCAGCTTGGTGTCGGTAAACACACTCTCATTGCAGGTGCAGTGTTTTAAGGTGATGGCACTCAGGTCTTGGCCACTAAAGTCACATTTCAACAATAACGCCTGAACAAACTGACATTGCTGCAATTCAACTGCTTTAAAATCGGTTTCAATCCAAGTGATATTGAAAAAATCACAGTTCACAAAGGCCGCTTGGTCGGTGTTGATTTGCATCATGATCACGGTATGCCATTGGCAGTTGATAAACCTAACCGCACTAAAATCACACTGACATAAGTTTGAAGATTTCAGACTCACGTCCTGCCAACAACAGCCACTAAAGTCACAGTCACACAAAGTGGTCATGTCACCATCACTTTGCCATTTGGCCTGTTTAAAATTACATTGGATAAAACTGGTTTGATGCAAAGTACAACCACGAATATCCGCCTGAGCAAAATCACAGTCAGTAAACACGCTCTGATTTAAATCACACTGTTCAAAGCGACAATCAACAAACTGGCAGTTTAAGAACACTCCACCCACCAGACTCTGTTGGTCAAAAAACAACCCTGAGAAATCGATGTCGGTGATCGGCAGACAACTGTCAATATGATCTTTGATGACTTGTAATCTATTCATTTTACCTTCTACCCAGTGATGGCTGGGGGTGTTGACTCAGCCCTTTGGTCTGGCAATGCTTAAACACCACTTCGGTCATGTCGGCATTGTTGAACTCACTATCACGTAAATTGGTATTCTCGAAGCGGCATTTGCGCAACGCGGTTTCGTTAAACATCACTTCAGAGCAATCAGCACCAACAAAGGTGGCCAACGCCATCACACAACCATCAAATAACACCCCATTTAATTGGCCATCGGCAAATTGGCTTTCACCAAAATCACAGCCTTTAAAAACCGATGCCCGACCATCACAATCGCTTAAGTCAAGACCACGAAAACCACAGGTGGTCCACAACCCGGCAGAAATATCGACCTGACGAAAATCACCCAAATTGCTGAACTGTACTTTTTCAGCGCGAATGCCACAAAAATTGGCCCCCTGGGCCTGTGCTTCAATCACCAAACAACGGGTGATGGTGGCCTGTTGCCAATTGATTTGCTGCATCTTCGGCTGTAAAAATATGCTGCTGTGTACATTGGCCAGTTGCCAGTCGCTGTGATCTAATTTAGCCTCAACAAACTGACCTTTTTCACACTTCACCCGCTGCAAAGTGCTAAAACGCATATCCACCGCCAGCGCCAATACTTCATCAAGCCTGGCATCACTGAAATCACAACTGGCAAATAACGCTTCACACAAATTGGCATGACTCAAATCAGTCTGGTTAAAACGGGTTTTCTTACCACAAGCTTGAGACAGATTCACGTAACACATCGAACTGCCAGTAAACTGAGCGTAATGCAAGGTCGCCGCCGAAAAAACCGCCCCGTCCAGACGACAACCGCTAAAGTTGCAGCCGGTTAAATCTGCCTGTTCCAGCATCACGTCACGCATATCTAAGCCACTAAAATCCATGCCAGAAAGGTCGGCCCCGGCCAAATCCCGCCCGGCCAGACACGCCCCTGCCGCCAACAATTCCATCACCCAGCTTCTCATCTGCCGGGGGCCTTGTGGCGGCAGCGGTATCGGCAATACCGTCACCCCAGGGCTACTTTGTCGAGCCTGCCTGCCAATGCTGGCCATCAGTTTGGCATTATCTGCCTGCTCAGCAGTCAACGGTACTTGACTCATCCAATCGGGCAGTAGCGCTGGGTTTTTCGCCGCCAAATCAGTGGCCAATACATGCACCACACAATTCACTCTGGCTTGCATACTGGCCAGTGATTCTGTTTTTTGATGGTTCATGGCGGCGTATTGCTGCTTTTCTTGCTCTAGTTCAGCCAATAACAACGCCATATCCGCTTTGGCTTGCTCTGCCATCTCATTGGCGTATTCCAAATGTGGGGTTAAATCAAAATCGCCACTGTCCAGCAAAACCTGGGGGATCGGCCCGGGTTCGTTCGATGCAGCTTTTTCAGACCCAGCTTGCGCCTTAGCTTGCGCCTTAACGACAGCTTTAAGATCAATCTCAGGATTATCGGCTTGTAATTTGGCAATATGTAATTCGGTCACTTTATCGCTTTTTTGCTGCTGTAGTTCTTTCGCCTCACCATACAGCAAATCGAGTTCCACCTGCTGTTGTTTGGTTTTCACTGGCATCAATTGTGAGTCGTTAAACACATGGCCAAGGGCGGTTTTGCGGTCTAAACGCAACGCCATCACCTGCTGAAAATAATCGATGTTTCGTGACTGACCATGGGCAATGCCATCAAAGGCCAACAGCAACTTCTTAACATCCAAACCATCAGAATCATTGACTTCGATAACACCCCGGTGAATGGCAACCCCCAACGCCAGTTCAGGAAAAAACCATACCGTATCAATGGCGGTTTTAATCTCTTTAAACCTTTCCTTATTACCTTGCTGCTGGCTGATAAACACCCGTGCTTTTACATCGGGCAACTGCCCTTCTATGACGGGCAAATCAGCATTCATGCCCTTAAGTTGATAGCGATCACCGGGTTTAAAAAAACCTTTAATCTGCTGGTCCACCGGGGCGGCACTAAATAACTGATGATTGGTGTCATCAGGAAACCCCGGATGCACGTTAGCCAGCCATTTTTTATTATAGGTGCCCTGAAAACCACTGCGTTGTGGCGACCATATATCCAGCGGGCCAAAACCCGCCACGCTGCGCTTATTGCTATCTGCAATGGTGCTTTCGCGCTGATGATAAATATTAGGCAAATCATAATAACCGCTGTCAGGGTTGAGATATTTTGCTTTGATCACTCCTTTACCCAACAGGTTTAACTTATAATCTGCACCACCGTATGCCTGTTGATAGGTCAGCGGCAGCGACAAAAACGGTTTGGCCTGACTGGCGGGGCTAAAAAACGAGCCGTTCCAGTGGCGATCACCAATCACTTTTAAGCGTTTTTTCACCTTACCCAGCGACAGCGACACCGTCATTCTTGCCACTGGTTGGTGATCTGGCGCAAAGGCTTTGCCCGCCACCAGCACCTCACCATGGCTTTTGGCATAACCAATATCCAATAAAATGCCATTATTGAGATATGGAGTGATCCGTGGCCACTGGCTATTTTCAGTCAACAACGCGTTGTCTGCACCGAGCTTAAAAAAGCACAACACCCCCACCGCAAACTGATGGCCATTTAAACCATAGGTTTTGCTGATTAAACTGATTTTGCCTGGTTTGATGACTTGCATCGTTACATCACCGACTCTAAAGCGATAATTCTCACCTTCAGCGCTTCGAGTTCTGCTTTGGGGTTGGCCGATGTTTTGGCTTTTGGCCCGCCAATCTCGATTTTGCTCTGAACCCCACCAACAATTTCAGTGGTCACTGACGCCGCCAGCGTGATTTTTAAATCAGCACTAATCCCGATATGAAGATTAGCCTCACTGCTGGCCGACAGACTGGCGCTTTGACTGGCCGTTGCCCCCACGCTGGCACTGACGCTTTCGCTGGCAGACGCACTGAGAGATTTACTATACGATTTACCGACATTAATGGTGGTATTAGTACTATCGCCCGTGGTGGTATTAGAGTTTGTACTATCACCGGTGATGGTGGTGGTATTGGTTGAATCGCCAGTATGGGTGGATGTATTGGTGGTATTGCCGTTGGTGGTGGACGTACTCTCAACATCCGCATTATTAGTCGATGTATTGGTGACTTTTTTATCGTTGATTGATGTACTCGTCACAGTGCCTTTATTGGTGGATTTACTGATAACATTGCCATCCATGGTGGTGGTACTGGTGGTATTGCCGGTGGTCGTCGAGGTACTGATGGCATTGCCGGTGGTCGTTGAGGTACTGGTGGTATCACCAGTCGTGGTGGCAATGCTGGTAGTATCACCGGTTGTCGTCGAGGTATGATCAGCATTGCCAATGGTGGTCGACTTATTGGTGGTATTTCCTTCCATGGTAGTGGTGTTGCTAACATTCCCGGTAGTCTTCGACGTATTGGTACTGTTGCCCGTGGTGGTAGATACACCCGTCGAATTACCGGTAGTGCTCGAGGTATTGCTAGAATCACCCGTGGTGGTCGAGGTATTGCTAGAATCACCCACGGTGGTCGAGGTATTGCTAGAATCTCCCGTGGTAGTCGAGGTATTGCTAGAATCCCCCGTGGTGGTCGATGTATTACTAGAATCCCCCGTGGTGATGGATGTATTGGTCGAATCTCCTGTGGTGGTCGAGGTATTGGTCGAGTTTCCGCTATGCGTGTTGGTGTTGGTCGTATCCCCCGTGGTGATGGACTCACTGGTGGTATTGCCAGTTTGTTCATTGTAGCTTTTCACTGTACCTACGGTCACAGAATAGGAATAAACCGTGACCGATTGATCGTATGCCGGCAGCGCAGGAAAAGTAGTGCCGGCATAACCAACAAAATTAAAGCTGATCGACTTACCAGTGATATAACTTTCGCTATAACTGGAGCCATTCGCCAGCGCACCACTGGCGGTAATAATCGAGCTGTCCGGAATTTTACCGTTGACAAAACTCGGCGCGTCATAATCAATGACGTCGGTGATAGCCCCCAGAAAAGAGCGATTAACACTTTTATTGGTGGTTGACGCACTCTGGCTGCAATTGGTAGAACTGACGTTATAACTTTGATCACTAAAACTTTCACTGAAATTACAGCCAGCCGATACACTGGCATTAGACAACCCCGTCGCATCATTATCACTGACCGAAAAACTAAATGAACTGCCTCGGTTAAAACTGGTATTGCCATATTCCGTCGACAATACACCGACATAGCGGTAGGCATCTTCAACAATGGTCACCGCTTGGGATAAATTGACCGGAGACTCATTGCCATAACGAATGCTGATGCCATCACCATAACAGGTAGAATAATTGCTGCCCCAGGAAGTATTGGCGGTCCAATGATTCGAGCGCTGATCGGGCGGCTGAATGGTTTTTTGGCCATGAGAGGACAATACCTGTTGAATCTCTGGTATCTCACTTTCATTACTGCCCCGCCCTATCATCACCATAGAATGCACTTCTGGTGCGTTTTGTGACGTTGGCGACAAAGCGACCCAATGGCTGGCACCGTCTGCCCCGCTATCGGTGGCAAATCGCACGATGCAGCCAATTTCTCGCTGATGCCTATCAGCAAAACTGACCGACGACACGCCAGTCTCAAAATTCTCCTTAGCACGGTAACGCCAGCCCTTAGGCACCGCCGTTCTTAACACCGTGGCCAGCACACTACCTTGCTGCGTGCCCTGCATGTCAAACGGGGTGATCAGCGTTTCTTTGTTTTGATCGTTTGTGACATTCACTTCAGTGGCTTCAATGGTGCCACTGTAGCTTTCTTTATCACTGGCTTTATGGCTGATTTTAGTCACCACAAAGGTTCTTTGATCAAACTGAGCTGGCATCCGCCCTTCTGATAACGCAGAAGAAACCACCGATTGCGCCAACACAAAAGTATAACCCGGACTCAACAAAGGCGACGTGCTGACCCCTGACAAAGTGCCTTCCTCGGTGGACAGCTGCTGACACAACTTGGTTTCTTGTCCCTGTGCTTCGTTTTCATCGACCCCGTAGGCATAACAACGGTGACGCAGATAATCCACCGACTGGCTAGAGACATCTGCGGCTTCACCATTAGATTGGCCATAGCTGGTATATTTGGCCACTTCATTGGTTTCCCACACCGATTGCTGGCGGGTCAATACCGTGCGTACCACCTGTTGCACCATCTTCACTTCATATTTAAGTTCACAAAACAAATCGTCTTGCTGCATCCCCAGCGCTTTGACATCGCTGTAACTGTAACGCAACACCAACGGCTTACCGTTGTTACCAGGGATAGCGACTTCCTGTAAACTGGTCGGTTGATTTGAAAACACCAACGTCAGCGTGTCTTGCTCATGAATAAAATAAAAATGAATCGCGGCTTTGGCCAGCACCCTTTGCAGCAGTGCAAAATCAGACTCTCCGGCCTGCAACCAGTCTTGCTTACGGGTGACGGTTTTACCGCCGAGTGTATTAAATTGCAGTTTTAAATGACTGTTATATTGAAGCATTTCTGGGGCCAACAAAGTCGCTATCAAATCTTCAATTCTTTTGTCTTTGTAAATCTTATAATGATTGCGTAATGTCAACGGATACAAAGGGGATTGTATCGACAGCTGATAAGTGCCCGGCGCACTGTGGGTCACCGATGAGACAATGCCACCAAAAAAGCGCGAAGGTGTCGCATTTTCCCAATCTGGCGCTGCTTCCGGCGGTTTATGAGCAAATCGATCTTTCACATAAGGCATAGCAACTCGCAACTGGGTCCATTTGCCCAACAAATCACCGCCCATACCT
>JBLGCB010000169.1:0-12730 GCA_047617105.1 Phenylobacterium sp.
GCATCTAACTCTTGCACCACGTCAGATAAAAATAGAATCGACTCGGCTGGCAGGGCCAGCGCTTGAGTGATGTTGCGGTAGGCGTCGGTTTGTTGTTTATGACCCACAACAGTATCAAAATAGTGGCTCATCAACGGGGTTAAATCGCCAAAATCGCTGTGTGAAAACAGCAGTTTTTGCGCCGCAACAGAACCTGAGCTATAAATGCCGAGGATTATCCCGTCTGCGTGCCATTGTTGTAATACCGGTAATACATCTGGATAGATATGGCCTTTGAGTTCACCGCTATGATAACCCCCTTGCCAAATCAGACCTTGCAAGGTTTTTAACGGTTTGGCCTTTTTGTCTTCATCAATCCATTGAATCAATAAATCAATCACCTGAGTTAAGGTGGCTTTATCTGTGCCGTGTGAGGCGTTGTTTGAGGGGAGGTGGGTTTTCACTTCAGCAATAATGACTGCCACTTCATCCTGATGCTGATGTTGTTGCACATAAGCGCTTAATTGTTGGCGAGCAAATGGAAATAATACCTGATGAACAAATTTGATGTCTGTGGTGGTGCCTTCGATATCGCAAAGTACCACTTTAATGGCTTTATTAGGCTCACTATTAGCCTTAGCTGGCTTAGACATAGTCGGCTCCTATCCTTAAACGTTCGAGTTCGCAGGCGATTAAAAACTCCCAGCCTTCGAGGTGACGTTTGGCCATGGTCAAATCGTTGCCCCAGGCATATAAGCCGTGGCCTCTGACCAAAAATGCATAGCTGAATGCTTGGCTTTGCCAGCGATTGGCGACCCGTTCGGCCAGTTTGGCGATGTCTTGATCGTTATCCAGCACAGGCAAGATAAGGGTTTGCTGGTGACTGGTTTGGCCGCTGATAGACTTTTGCATTTCGTAACCCTCAAATGCAATCTGTTGCCCTGCTGATAAGCGCCCCAACACTGTGGCTGAGACTGAATGGGTATGTAACACGGCACCGGCGTTATCATCTAAATCAAAAATTCGGGTGTGCAGTAAAGTTTCGGCGGAGGGTTTGCCGTCACAGGTTAGCTCAGTGCCTTGCCATTGAATATGGAGGCAGTCATCCTCGGTCAGTTGGCCTTTGTCTCGGCCTGATGCGCTGATCAAACACTGATCTGCCCCGATACGAATGGAGAAATTGCCGCCAGTGGCGGGCACCCAGTTGCGTTGTGCCAACCAAACGCCAGTGTCGGCCAATTGCCGGGCGACGTGGTTACGGTCTGACACAAAGTTGTTTTGTGCAATCAAAGGTATATATTCCTTAAAAATGTAAGTAGTAACTATTCAGCGCACTCATCTTTCGCACCATAACGGCGTTATTTTCGTACTCAAACGGTTACATATGGTCATATGCGCCCATTTTCCGTGCGAAAATGCCTTGTTCTGAAGCGAAATCTAATCACGCTGAACAGTGACAAAAATGTAAGTATTCAGTTGTTTGTCTAAAGGGTAGCACCACTTTGTTTCAATGCAATCTCTTAATTTAACTGGCTGGTATTAACTGGCAAAGTGAGTCTAAATGTTGTGCCTTCGCCCGGTTGTGATTCTACGCTGAGTTGACCATTATGTTGCTGAACAATGCCATAAGCCATAGACAAACCCAACCCGGTACCTTTACCCACGTCTTTGGTGGTAAAAAACGGTTCGAATATTTTATTTTTCACCGTTTCATTCATACCACAGCCGTTGTCTTTGACTGTGACTTCAATCTGGTCGGACAATGACGGGTTGCCTAATGATTGGCTGAGCAATCGACAACCTACCGTAATTTTTCCCTGTGTTTTAATGGCGTCACAGGCATTGATGATTAAATTATTAAATACTTGATTGAGCTGAGCAGGGTAACAAAGCAATGGCGGGGTTGAGGTAAAATCAGTGACAATTTGTGTGGTGTCAAGGGTCTTCGCGGGCACTAAATTCACCGCCGATTGGAGGCAATCGCCAATGTTGGCCATTTCTTTGTGAGATATGTCCAGCTCGGTAAAAGCGCTTAGCGCTTGAACAATGATTTGAATGCGTTTGGTGCCATTTTTAATGGTGTCGACATGATCATACAAGCGGTTAAAATGCACTGAAAAGCTGTCGAGGACTCGCTCACCCGCATCATCACCCGCCAATTCGAGCAAAAACTGTTGAAAACGTAATAAATCGACTTCTAGGCTTTGTACACTGACATGGGCGAAATTGGTCGGATTATTGATTTCATGGGCGACACCGGCGGTTAAGGTCCCTATTGAAGCCATTTTTTCTGACTGCACCAGTTGCTGCTGAGTGGCCAATATCTCGCGGTTTTTTTCTTCGACCTCACGGTAGGCACTCACATTATCCAGTGCTATCGCGGTGGTCGCGGCCAATGTGCGGATCATCTCTTGTTGATGTTGGTTATAAGCATTTTTATGCTGGCTTTGTACGGTCAAAACCCCGATCACTTTGTCAGCAATAATCAGTGGCCAGTAAATAATCGATGCCCGATGCTCACCTAGTTGGGGCTCTGGTATCGATAAGTCACCAAAGTAAGTGGCAAAATCTTGCTCTAAATCATTGATGATCATCGGTTGTTGATGCTCAATGCACCATACTGCCGGACGGTCTTTTTCTGACATGGCAATAAACACGCTTGGTATAAACTGCTCGTCCTCAATGGCCACTTTAAATTCTACCCCTTGTTTGTCGGGCTGATAAAGGCCAATCGAAAATAGGTCAACGTCCATCAGTTCTTTAATATGTTGGTACACTCTATTGACCAATGTTTTGAGATCTAAGGTGGCGCTGATTTCAGTGCTAATTTTGCTTAACGCGGTGATGGTTTTATTAGATTGTTCTAGTTTCGCGGTGCGGTCGGCGACTTTTCTTTCGAGGTTGCGGTTTATATCCAGTAGCCTCAGATGGGTTTCTACCCGAGTGAGTAATTCATGTTTGTTGACCGGTTTACTGAGGTAATCGTTGGCGCCTGCGGCAAAACTTTGCACCAAATCAGCAACTTGATTTTTGGCGGTGAGAAATATCACCGGCAGGTCATTGACCGGATAGTCTTCACGCAGCTTTTGACAGACTTCATAACCTGACAGTCTGGGCATCATAATATCCAGCAACACCAAATCGAACGGGGCGTCGTTTTTAATCACCTGTAATGCTTCTTCGCCACTGGCGGCACCGATTAATTGATAGTTTTGCAACGATAAGTGGTTAAAGAGTACTTGACGATTGACCGGCTCGTCATCGACCAGCAGGATGCGAAATTGATGGCCATCATTGGTGCGTTGAGGCACTGAGACGTTTTCTTCATTTACTAGGCTATGTAGTCTGGTGACTGTTTGTTGCCCTGTTTGGAGAGGGGCTTGAGGAAGGGTTTGAAGAGGGGCTTGAAGGGCTGTTTGCTGTCCCAGAGGCAGGGTAAAACGAAAGGATGATCCTTTGCCCAATGTCGATGCGAGACTAATTTGCCCGCCGTGTAATTCTACCAATTGTTTGCTGACCGACAAACCTAAACCCGTGCCACTGTATAAGCGCTCGACACTGCCTTGTATTTGTTCAAAAGAACCAAAAATGGTGGTGAATTGGTTCTCGGCGATGCCGATACCGGTATCTGTTACGCTGATTTCAAGGGTGTTATCCCGTTGTGCTGCCGAAATGGTGACAGTGCCGCTGTCGGTAAATTTGATCGCATTGGCCACCAAGTTATGAAGAATTTGCTCCAGTCGACTTTCATCCGCCAGTGCTGGCGGTAAATCGGTGCTGATAGCATTGATCAATTTTATTGGTTTATGGCCTAGCAATGGCTGCGATAGGGTTAATACCACGTCGGCCATGCTGTGCAGTCCTACCGGTTGGGTGTTTAAAGCCAAATGGCGGTTTTTCAGTTTTGAAAAATCGAGGATATCATTGACCAGATTGGCCAGTCTTTTACCGCTGGACACCACCATGGCGAGGTTGGCATTGGTCTTATCTGATAACGGCCCTGTAGCACCGTCAATCAGCGATTCGGCCAAGCCGATAATGCCGTTTAATGGGGTTCTTAATTCATGAGAGGTATTGGCGAGAAACTCGTCTTTGAGTTTATCCACTTGTTTAAGTTGCAGGTTCAGCGCCCGCTCTTGTTGTATTTTGCTACGTTGGACGTGAACAAAGGCCAAAACCAGCAGTAAAACCACTAATCCATAAAGTAACCAAGCCCACCAAGTTAACCACGGGGGAGGATCGACATGAATGTTGATGGCAATACCTTGTTCATTCCAGTATCCATCATGGTTGCTGGCTTTCACTCGTAGGGTGTAATCACCGGATGGCAGGTTGGTGTAGGTGGCTCGGCGGATCCTAGCGTCTGCGGTGATCCAATTATCGTCTAAGCCCTGGAGTTTATATTGATATTTATTTTTCATTGGGCTGGCATAATCCAGTGCGGCAAACTCGAAGCTAATCAGATTTTGCTGGTGACCAATCGACAGCTGATTAAGCTCATTGATAACGCCGGGTAGGCTAAAGACCTGATCCTGTTGCGATTGCCCGGATTGAATTGGAACGGTTTGATTGAATAACAAAAAATCGCTAAACACGATTTTGACGGGTTGTTTATCATCTTTGATAGTGTCTGGGTAGAAACGATTAAAACCATTGATACCACCAAAAAATAACTCGCCATGTTTATTTTTAAAGCCACTGTGACCATTGAATTCATTACTTTGCAGGCCGTCAGTGACGTCATAGGTTTTAAAGGTTTCTGTGTCGGGATTAAATTTTGACAGACCCTTGTTGCTGCTCAGCCATAGGTAACCATGCTGATCTTCGAGGATGCTGTAAACGGCATCATTGGCCAGACCGTCTTTTTCACGATAGTGCTTAAAACTGTCACTTTGGGCAATATACTTATTTAATCCGCCACCAAATGTGCCGACCCAAAACGACCCTTTGCTGTCTTGATAAAAAGTAGTCACCGAGTTATGGCTCAAGCTGTCGGGTTTGTTTTTATCATGGCGGTAATGGCTAAATCGTTCACTTTTGCGATCAAATTTGTTTAACCCACCACCGACAGTGGGCAGCCAAAGTAAACCTTTCGTGTCCTCAAATATGTCTGAAATAAAGTTAGAGCTGAGGCTGTGAGGATCCCCGGGCTGATGGCTAAAATGGGTAAAACTCTGCTGTTTAGGGTCAAATCGGTTTAAGCCACCACCCCAGGTGGCAATCCACAGTGTTTTGTTGCTATCTTCAAAAATGTTTCTTACCCAGTTGTGACTCAAACTATGATTCAAACTATGACTCAAGCTTTGTTGATCTTGCGGGTCATGTTTGAAGTGTTTGAATGACCCGGTGGTTGCATCATATTGGTTGAGACCATTTTGGCTACCAACCCACAGCGTGCCGGATGAGTCTTCTAGCACTGACCAGATATTATTATCACTTAAGCTGCTGGCATCGCCTGATTGATGTTGAAAGTGGGCGAAGCGATCGCTGTTATGTTGCTTTTTGTTGAGGCCGCCGCCCAGTGTGCCGACCCAGAGGTTATCTTTTGAATCCTGATAGATTGACAGCACGATATTGTGGCTCAGGCTGTTAAAATCGGCTGGGTGGTGTTTAACATGGCCAAAATGCCATTGCTTGGTATTCACTTTATTGACCCCACCCGCCAATGTGCCTACCCACAGTAATCCCCTTGAGTCTTGATAAATTGAGCGCACCGCATTGTGACTCAGGCTGTTTGGGTCTGATGAGTGATGTTGGTAATGGTGCATTGAGGGTTGCCCTAGCGGGGCCTGTAGGTTAAAGCCATTTAACCCGCCGCCATCAGTGCCCACCCAGAGCATACCATTGTGGCTTTGATGGATGGCCCAAATGTTATCGTTACTTAAGCTGAGGGGATTGGCGGGTTGATGCCTAAATGAGACAAAGCTTTGTGTTTGTGGTTGATATTTATTAAGGCCACCGCCATAGGTGCCGATCCACAGGGTGTCTTGGTTATCCTGATAAAGGGCGTATACAGCGTCATGGCTTAAGCTTTGTGGATTTGCTGGTTGATGTCTGAAATGTTTAAAGTGGCCTGTTTTGCTATCCAGTTGATTTAATCCACCACCGTTGGTACCAATCCATAACAAACCTTGTTTATCGATAATCATGGTACGAATATGATTACTACTGAGGCTGTTTGGCTTTGATGGTTGATGGGTTAAATGGCTAAATTGATTGGTCGCTGGATGGTATTGATTTAAGCCGCCACCGAGTGTGCCAATCCACAACAAGCCTTGTTTATCTTCAACAATAGCGGTGACCTGGTTATGGCTTAAACTGTTAGGGTCGTTATGATCAGAGACAAAGCGGGTGAAGCGCTGGCGTTTGCGGTCAAATTTGTTTAAACCGCCACTTTTGGTGCCAATCCAAAGCGTGCCCTTGGTGTCTTCATAAATCACTCTGATATCGCTATCTGACAGGCTGGTGATGTCTTCTGGGTCATGGCGGAAATGTTTGAATTGATAGCCATCATAACGATTGAGGCCATCATGGGTCGCGAACCACAAAAATCCTTTGCTGTCTTGAATGGTCGCCTCAACCGAGATTTGTGATAGGCCATCTTTCACGGTGAGCGGATCAAAGCGAACCGTGGGGGCAGATGCAGCTGCGACCAAACTGGTCAACAGCAGTAAAAATAAGCTTACAAGACGCATGGTGTTATTTTCTTTTTAAGCGATAGATAAAGCATAGCCTACGGTGCAAGAATAAGCCTCACCTTACAACTCCAGTAAACGCGCCATCAACAGCGCAGAACGTTTGCTTTGTTGGGTTAAGGTGCGAATATCGGCTGTTTCATCATCGGTATGAGACGAATGACCCATCAAACCTAAACCATCAATGGCCATATCCACGTATTTAGCGGTAAAAGAGATATCCGCCGCACCGGCTTTTCTGGGGTCAACAGCAGTGACTGGGCCAAAACCAAGATCTCGACTGACACGATCATAAATGCTCAATAAGCGGCGATTGCCCTTGGTGGGCTCCATGGGCGGATAACCTGGGTCAAAGGTAATGGTGGCATTGGTTTGGGCCAAATGCTCTAGCACGATCCGTTGCATGGATTTTTGTGCACTGGCCAGTTGCTCTGGTGATAGGGTGCGTAAATCGCCGCTGACGATGGTACTTTTGGCAATCACATTGGCCTTACCATACGCATGGCCTCTGGCAGATTTGGCATCAAATTCGACATCTGTACCACCGACGATCAAACCGGGATTAAAAGTTAAATTGGTTTGGGTAGACAGGGTGGTTCTAAAACCATCAAGAATTCGCGCGGCTTCATAAATGGCGCCGTAACCGATGTCAGCTCTGAAGACTTGAGAAGAGTGGGCGGGTTTGCCGCTGACTTCGAGCCTCCAGCCAGTGTAACCTCGGCGGGCCATTACCGCCGTTTTTGGGTCGCCATCACCATTTTCATAACCTATGGCAATATCGGCCCATTTGGCGGCGTCAATCAGCACTTTGGACGCTTGCATCAGTGGCCGACCACGTTTTTCTTCATCACCCATCATCACCACCTGAATGCTGAATTTATCCAGTAAATCAGCGGCTTGTAAGGCTTTTAGCGTAGAGATGATGATCACATCACCCCCTTTCATATCAATAACTCCGGGTCCTTTGACTTCATGAGCATTGATTTTGAGATATTTTTGCACCGTGCTGTCTTTAGAAAATACCGTGTCGAGGTGGCCAATCATCAGTATTTTTGGCCCCTGACTACCCCGGCTGGCAAACAAATGCCCGGCGCGGTCAAAGGCAGTGCCATCTATCCACTGAGGGGCAAATCCTAGTTTGACCAATTCGTCACTGAATATATCACCCACTTGCCTGACCCCGGCAAAGTTCATAGTGCCGCTGTTGATGTTAACCACTTTTTCGAGTAAAGCCAGTGATTGGCTTTTTTCACTGTCGATGTATTTCACTAAGGTGTTTTCGACATCGGTTAAGCCGTCGGCTTGTATTAGGGGGGAGTAGCATAAAAGGCAAGCCAGTGCTGAGGTTGCCAAGCGTTTACTGAGCGCACAAATCTGTTTATTCATGAAAATGTGATTGCAAGAGGGATCAATGGCATTAATTTACTGTAGAAGGTAGGTTGATACAAGGCATTGTTTTTACGGCCGCCGTAAACTCTGCTATGGTTGCGTTATACCTCAATAAAAGCCTGATAGAAGTTGACCCTATAAAATGAGTGTTAGACGTGTGAATTTACTGGCGATCAGCTGCGCGCTGGTCTTGTTAACGGGTTATGGCACATTGGCCATGGCGGATGAAGAAGGTGAGCATGAGGTGAGCACTAAAGCGACGTTGCTAGGCAGCATGAGTGATGCTATCAATGGTGGCGCTGGTTTAAGTCGTTTGCATGACGATGATGGTTTGGACGTTGCCGCCAAATTGCAGCTTTCTTATGAATATAGCAATGACAATATCGGTTTTTTTAGCCATGTACAACTGACCAGCGAATCACAAGGTTCGAGAGGTGAGCTTGGTATTGTGCAGCTGTTTGGTTATTACGTGGTGCCGTTCGACCAAGAAAAAAGTCTGACCTTTACCCTAGGGCAATTGTTTATGCCTTCTTCTTTGGAAAATAGCGACGCCTTTTGGGATTCTCCCTACAGCAATAATTTTTCTGCTTTAAACACTTGGATTGCGCAAGAGATCCGTCCGGTGGGGCTGGAAGTTCGTTTTGACTATATTAGCGATGAAGATAAACCTTTTAATGCATTTGGTTTTGGTGCCATGAGTTTTGTCGGCAATGATTCGATGGGCAGCCAACTGACTTGGCGGGGCTGGTCGATAGGGCGACATAAAAGTGGGTATGGTGAAGTGTTACCATTGCCGTCGTTGTATTATGTTGATGAGGGTTTGTTTGCCCACCAGCGTGATGATGGCAGTAAACCATTTGATCGAGACCTTGATCATCGCTTGGGTTATTTAGTGCATGGTTATTGGTCGCCAGATGAAGCGCTTACATTCAAACTCAGTTATCTTAATAACGGCGGTGATGGCAAACTGTATAAAGGAGAATATGCCTGGGTGACAACGACGGCGATATTCGGGGCATTGTGGCAAATCGATGAAAATTGGCGACTGTTAACAGAAACCATGTGGGGTTATTCGGCGATGGGTAATCCGCCGGTGATGGGGGTTGATACGCATTATGATACCACTTATGTATTGGCCAGTTACCAGCAGGGGCAATGGGGTTATGCCATGCGACTGGAACGATTTGCCGCGGTTGACCATGTGCAATTTCCGGCCGAGTCTAACGACAAGGGCAGGGCATTAACATTATCGACGCGTTGGCAGGCTTTTGGTAAACCTTGGACGGTGATTGGCGAGTGGTTATTTATCGACGCACAAGCGGGTCGAGATCGAAAATTGGTGGATGGTACTTTCCACGATAGCAATGAATCGCAGTGGAGTTTGTCGCTGAGTTATGAATTTTGACCCAGTGTGATGCGAGATGACAGTCGTTAAGCGGGAACTGTTGATGGACAAAACCCATAATTGGTTGATATTTAAGCGGTTAATTACCTTGTGTCTATCCAGAATGCAGTTAGTCGCAGGCTTTTTAGATCTTTAGTGGTTTGTCGCATTGTATTCTCGTATAATTCACCTACACTCAAAAAACGGTTAAGAAACAATAATAACAATTGTTATGGCGGCGATGAAAAGAATACACATATACATATCAGGCAAAGTACAAGGCGTGTGGCTTAGAGCCTGCGCTCAACAGGTTGCCATCGATTCCAACTTAACAGGTTGGATCCGAAATCTCAGAGATAGCCGCGTAGAAATCGTTGCCGAAGGTGACGAAACTGCGTTAATCGAACTCGCTGAATGGTGTAAGGAAGGTTCCGACCAAGCCAGCGTTAGTGATGTGGCTTTTGAGTGGGAAGATCCGACGTTTGAATTCACGGCATTTTTGACCGCTGAGACTGCTTAATAAGTAGTGCTTGGTTGTTATAAAAGCTAGATTTTAGACAGTTACCTGAGAAGAAGGCATGATTACCTGTACCGAGGCTTTCTCACATCGTGAGAAGGCCAACATCCTTTTGGCGTTTTCTCGCTGACTTTTGCATACCTCCATTTTTTCTATCCGTATTATTACACTTCAATGCTCAATACTATTCTAAGAGAATCATTATGAACAAACGACTATTGCTGATTTGTGCTTCAATTTTTACCCTTAGTGCCGCTATGACCAGCACTGTGGCGTTGGCAAACAACCAAGACCATCAAGACCATCAACATGCCGAGAAGCATGACAGCAAACATGACGCTAAGAAGGGTAAAACCAAACATTATTCCACTGAGGATGTCATTAAGCACCACTCAACTGACGAGCATTCAGCTGAGCGTCACTCAGCTAAACATTCTCCAGAAAGTCATTCATCTGATCATAAAAAAGCGAAGCATCATCAAACGCTAAACTTATCACCAGCATTACAATCTGCATTAAACCTAGAGATGCAGCAAATCAAAATGGGCATGGAATCGTTGGTCTTTGCCACGGTTTCAGGCAACTGGGGCCAGATTGCCGCGATTGGTCAGCAAATCCATCATAGTTACATCCTCAAGAAAAAGCTTACCGCTAAACAACGTCATGAGTTGCACCAGCAGTTACCAGCAGAATTTAAACGACTCGACCACAAATTACATCAATACGCCAAAATGTTGTCTCATGTTGCTCATGAGCGCGATATTGAGTTGGTGAACTATTATGTCTATAAAATGAATGAGACTTGTACCAGTTGTCATTCACGGTTTGTCACCGATAAGTTTGCGGGTTTTAAACTGGGTAATAAGCATCATCAGGGTAAGCATTGAGTTAGGTTTGCTGGTCTAAGTAATAGGGGATGTATCCTGTGAGGAGGATCATCCTGATCACTAAATACCGGTGGATAGAAGATCTACAGCATCAACAATTTCACCCCGAAGATACGCTAATGAAGTAACAACAACCTTCAAGGCTGATAGAGGTATACTGGTTATTTGGTGTGTTAACAACACATAGCTTTCACCATGTATTGTTACTTTAGGGCATAGGTTGGCAATATTGACCTTGTCTGCACAGTGGTAAGGTGTGACTGGAATGACTAGCCGAGAATCCAACATATCAAGTAAATCATTCTGGATATCAACAAAATAAGGATAAACCTGCATGGAGTGCGGGTTTTGGTTTTCATATAAACTAAATTGAGCCATTACAAATTCCTATACGAATCTGAAAAGAGTCCATGCTTTTCGACCAATTTATTTGCCGCATCAATACCGTCTTTGTTGTCTTGCTGCCATTGTTCTCGTGCTGCTTTTCTAACTTCCAGAGTAAGTGCAGCCTCAAGGGTGGCCGAAAGGTTTATCTTCAGATGCCGGGCTTTAGCCAGTAAGTCACTATTGATACTTAAGTTGGTTGGTTTTTTATGGGCCGTATTATCATAAGTTTGAATCATAAACCTTTTCCTCTTTAGATATTCTCTTAACATAAGACGTGTGCACTAAGTATGCGCATAAAATGAAGTTTAGTAAATACTGACTTACTATACAAGAGATATTGATCATCTTCAAAAAGGCAGATATTGAAGGTCTCGTGTGGGCGGTCAATCCTATACCTGCCTGTGATTTTTGCCAGTTCGTAGGGTTCTCACTTATATTGAGATTTATCACCGCTTTTATCGAAATAACTTTGCCTGCGAAAATAAGATCCTACTTCGTCTTTTTCATTTGTTGTGCAGTAGATTGTAATTGAGCGAAGTTTTGTTTGTCAGCAGTATCAGCAGCAATTTTTAATCGAATTTCCTTAAATTTACTGTATTCTAATTCGGCCAAATCTTTGGCCATGTTATGAGAGATTTTACCCGCATGATCCAAAATATCACGGTCATTGAGCATTAAAAAACCATCTAGTTTTTTAATCCAATCAACCATATGCATTGATATTCGTCGCATCGCTTGGCCTTCGGCGAAAACCAGATATTGCTCAGTTAAGTTATTCAATGCTTGCATTTCGTCTTCGGCTAAATAATTTTTGGCAATCGCTACATCTGATTTTCTGATGTTTTCACCACGCCAAGTCGTCAGCCCCATGTGGTCTTTGGCGCTATCAACTCTTTGATGAATGATTTCCGCTGCTGTTTGCCCTGTAATAGCCCAATGAATTTTATTTTGCACATTTTTAAAGAAACAAATACTGACCTCCAAAGTCGGATCGTAATCCACACTGGTTGCATATATATCAGTGATTTTTTGATAGAAACGCTTCTCTGAAGTGCGAATATCCTGGATTCGACGAGTTAACTCTTCAAAATAATCAAAGGGTTGTTCAGGGTTCTTTAACCGTTCGTCGTCAAGCACAAAGCCTTTTACAATATATTCCCGTAATTGTTGAGTTGCCCACTGACGAAAGCGAGTTGCTGTATGAGATTTAATGCGATAACCGACAGAAATGATGGCATCCAGATTATAATGCTTGGTGCGGTAGTTTTTCCCATCTGCGGCAGTTATTAAGAAATCCTTAATAACTGAATTTTCCTCAAGCTCCTGTTCTTCAAAAATATTTTTTAAATGTATATTAATATTTGCCACAGAACTGGAAAATAACTCTGCCATATGTTTTTGAGTTAGCCAAACAGTTTCGTTTTGAAAGCGAACATCAAGTTTGGTTTGCCCGCTTTGCGTTTGGTAAATAATAAACTGGGACTGGTTTTCC
>JBLGCB010000170.1:0-12617 GCA_047617105.1 Phenylobacterium sp.
GCGATTAAGATAATTGGCAAGCGTTCTAAATAAGTGCAATCTATGGATATCAAAAGGCTCTTTTCTCGCATTGGCTAATCCAATATCACTAAGCAAAATGCCTTCACTGCTGTTGGTCGATAATAATGAACTAACAATACCACATAACTTTTTCAGCTCTCCTTCAAACTCACCATGCGCCAGAACAAACGCTCTCGCATCATCTCTTATGGTGTTAAGAATTTGCTCACCTGAACGACGAAGTTCGATACATAAGCGTTCCTCCACCCACGTCTGACCCAATGCTTTTTTATGTTTGCCACGAGATGATGTTAGGTTTTCAAGGTATTGCCGGGTGGGTTTCGAACGGTGCATCTGAGGAATAAATGGCTCAATAAGATCTTGTGTATTGCCGGGGATAACGGCAATGGTTAATATGCCAAAGATAATGACATTTCGTCTTTTCTGAACGTTATCAACAATAAATACCGTATTATCATTTGGCACCAATTCATGTGCTGTGCGAAAAGCAGCAACAGCCGATGGCATTAAGTAATTGACGATATCAAACCACTTGGATAGCACGACCTTTTCAATGTCTTGCACATCAGCATCGGTGTAGATCCCTTTGTAAATTCGCTTGAGGCTGCCTGATTGCATCATTATCGATAATTTTTTCGATTCATTAGTGTTTTTGCTGAAATATAATTGAGCCATGCCGATACCTTGTTGGTGAGCCTAAGACATTATAGTGGATTAACGTTATATAACTGACATATTACTAGATTAAGGAGCTTAAATAATTATAAAACTAGATTAATAAAGAATATTTAGCATCATAGAGGATTAGTGAGACTATTATTTCAAATGATGGGATTAATGTTGGATTGCTAATATGCTTAGGCGCTTGAGGGGCTTAGATCGATCACAAGATCATGGAGTTAGTCTCGAATGTTAAATATTTAGTTTATTTCAGCACTCATCCAAAAGCTAACGCTATAGAAAGATTGATTAGATGACAGTATTCAATAATTTTCCGACTTTACAGCTGAGATTTTTTATTCGAAACCAGCTCCTAGACTCCAACAAAGCCACTGCGCACAACAGTTGACGTCTGGTACGAGAACTTGTACAATTTTTAGAATAAAAAAATATACCTTTAAACCTTTAGAATGGTAATAAACAGTATGAATGTACAAACTTACAGCGAAACACGCGCCAATTTTAAGGCGGCAATTGAATCTGTAGCAGAACGACATGAACCATTATTGATTACAAGCAAGTCTGCTGATGTCGTTATGATGTCGCGAGAGGACTATGACAGTATGCAAGAGACGATGTACTTGTTAAGTTCAAGAAATAATGCCAATCGTTTAATGGAATCAATCGCCGAATACGAGTCCGGCTCTGTTGTACACACTGAGACTGATGATAATGGCCACTACCAAGAAAAAACTTGATAACGAAATACAGAAAAAGAACCTTGTTTTCACTTCTCGGGGATGGGAAGATTATCAATATTGGAGAGTCAATGACGCGACAAAATTTAAAAACGTAAATGCGTTGATTGAAGTGTCACAA
Organism: Phenylobacterium sp.; assembly: GCA_047617105.1. Lineage (GTDB taxonomy): Bacteria > Pseudomonadota > Gammaproteobacteria > Enterobacterales > Alteromonadaceae > JABSOG01. Next base: position 1,561 of record JBLGCB010000170.1, read on the forward strand.
ATCTCTCTTCATACTGGCATAGGTAAACCTGAAAAACTTTCCAGTAACCTTAAAGGTTATTATTCCAGGAGAATAGACATCGAGCATCGCCTTATTTATAAAAGTGATGGCGGTGATTTGGTTATTTTCGCAGCACGCTTTCACTATTAATCTACAGAACCTTAAACGAGATCACCACCACGCTGAGTCAGTTTTTCAGCGCTGAGGTTCAGCAATCAATTAAGCAAAACTGCACTGAGCAGTTTAACAGCCACGCCACCAGCGATTTGGCTAACGTTATTTTTAAAGGTTTCAACTATGTCATCATCGTCATCATTTACACAAAAACAATCAGAATGGGATCATCAGGCTGGCACTGATGATGTTAAAAATCAGGTATGCCGTCCTTTCACCGATAAAGAGTGGGATGATATGGTGGCAGACATCCGCGCTAAATTGCTGCCAGACAATCACTCAGGTCCTACCGACTCAATCCTCGATGTTGGCTGTGGCAATGCGTTGGTATTATCTCGCCTAGCAGCGAATTTCACCCACATTTATGGCGTGGATTACGGTTATGCCATGATTGAAAAAGCACGAGAAAACCTGTCTCGGGGCACCTTTAAACAGGGTGAGGCTGGTTCGCTGAATTTTGCCGATAACCGCTTTGATCGGGTGTTGTGTTACAGCATTTTTCACTATTTTCCTGACCAGAAATATGTTTACCAAGCGATTGAACAGATGATCCGGGTTTGTAAACCAGGCGGTGTAATTTTAATTGGTGACTTGCTCGACAGTACCGCTGAACAAGCCTTTAAAGCAGCCGCCGATATAGAATATGAAAAAGCCTTGCCGCTGATATTCAGATATTCTCAATGGTTGTTTGTTGATTTTGATAAGATTAAGCAACACTTTGAGCAAAAATTTGCCAGCCAAGGCTTAAAAGTCGAAGTGTTATCGCAGCCCGAACATTTTAAACTCAGACATTACCGTAAAGATTTAAGAATTTGGTGTTAACTTCTATAGACATAACGCACTAAAAACACAGGATTTTAGTCTTGCTGATGTGAATCCTGCGCTGATGCTTCCTGATGTCCTCTAAATTTGAATGAGTAACAGGAAGCCCCAGTTATTTGCCATCGTTATTGGCGTTAGCGACATCTTCACCTTGAGATGTTAATCGATATTTTTGCAAACGACTTTTCGGTTTGTCTGGAATAGTTTGCGCGACGAAACCACTATCGAGCGCAGGCTGAAGATAATTCTGTTTGAAAGTATTTCGATGCTTTAACCCTAATATCGCCATCAACTCAAGTGCCGATTTTGCTTCATTTTTTAATGCATTGATAATTAAAGAAATTTGTTTACTGGCAGCAATAAAAGGCGCTTCTGACTTGGTCGGTGACTTAGTCGGTGACTTAGTCGGTGACTTAGTCGGTGACTGGGTCGCTTTCACCATTTCTTTGCCTATAAATTGTGGATGAATTGGCAAAATAATAAGGTAATAATCATTGGTCTCGTTAGTTTCAAATACCGCAGGCTCAGAGCCATTGAGTTTCATAAACCGACGGATTTTTGGTAAACCAGTTCCCCTTCCCTCGGTAAGCTTTAACTCCTTCAAAAAGTCCCCCAAACGACTATTACGATAATCACGAGCAACGACTCGACGACTTTGTAGCATGGCATTATCCACTGGTGGCATCGGACCAGGAAAAGACAGTACCTCAATGCAATCATGTCGTATATTGACTTCAATAGGATTTTCTTTATCGTATCCTCGATTGCCCACCGACACAAAAATCAACCAATGTTCAATTGTGTGAGTTTGCTCACAGTCCTAAATCAAAATCGCGGTTATTATCATTATCAGTCTCCCCAGACAAGTTGCAGTGAGCTGTTTTATAGGCTATTTCAACGACACTACTCTTCACCACAGAAACTCAGAAAATACAGTATTTTCTAACGGTAGCCACCTAGTTTCTGTGGTTTTTTTTGGCTGCGATTTGGCCGACACCCAGGTGCCAGGTTTTAGTGTTGCCTAGATTGATGATCAACAGATGATAAAGTCTCAGGCATTTGGTTATGCCGACATTAGCAATGATATTGCGCTAACCACCGACACCCCGTTTAATCTCGGCTCAGTGAGCAAAACCGTGCTTGGTGTCACCGCCGCACAAATGATTGAACAGAACATCGTCAGCCTAGGCACCACCATCGCCCAGTCAAACCTTAATTTTACAGTTGACATCCCTTACTTTGACGCTGGTAATATTTCACTACGTCAACTGGTCACTCATACCGCAGGCATTGCCGACTCAGATAGTTATCAATGTGCTTATTATATGCTTGAAGACCAGGGCAGCTTGGCCAATGCCCAGTGAAGCGAGTGATGAAGGCGGCGAACAGGGCATATTCTGGGTTGGCGACAGCTTGATGTTTGGCCATAACGGTGGCGATCCGGGCACCTATTGTGAATTAAGATACGACAAATTCAACCAGTTTGGTTTTGTGATGATGCTTAATGCCGACGATACGCTTGATGCGTTAGACCAACAGGATGCAGAAGAACTTGAGGCGCTGATGTCGTTGCTGGCAAATATTGTTTATCGACGTGGGTTGACGATGGCCAATGGTGGGGATTAAAGGTTTGCTGTAAATCTGGTCATCGCAAATAGCAGGGGAAGCAAGTGTCCTCTGCTTTTTGCCAGCGGATCCATTGGCTTGTTATAAGCCAATGGTTAATGTATCAATGCCGAGACAATTGATTTATCCGGTGTAATGTTTTGTTAGCACTCTTTTACAGCTTCTTTAAAAATGCCAGAGCCATCAACCCGCCTTGTTATCCGTCGCCAAATACTTCGATGGCACTTCAAATTGGTCAATCAGGGTGACAAAATCCTGGGACTTGCCCAGTTTAATATCCAGCGAAAAATAAATGGCGTATCCACCGCTGTTTAAGGGTTTGTCACTATTAAAACCTGCGCTAAAGCCAGTTTTTTTGACCTCTTGAGTTTTCATCAACTGTGCAAAGCGATTGAAGTTATCCACGCCTTCATCGCTTAATTTCAAGGTATGCACCGCAAATTCAGGGGTGTCAGAAAACAAACCCTTTTTCGCCGCCACGGTGTCAATCTTAATTTGTTCAAGTACCAAATTCAGCTTGGTCTCACCGTTGGCGGTAGTCACCAACAAAGCAATATTAGTGGCTGTCACGAGATCAATGCCCAGCCCACTATTGATGGTTGCCCTGACCCGCATATCCTGTGCTTTTATGGCAAAAAACTGCTCTGCATCATAATTAGAAAAACTCAACATGGTTGCAATGGGAATACTAGAACACCCCGATAACAATATGCCAAGCCAAATCATGGTTATCATTTTGAATTTTGTCATTTTACGCTTTCCCTTTTATTCGTTACAGTAGTGCAGACCCTGCCAGCCTAGCTTTTCATTCCCTATGTGTAAAGGTAATTGAGATCATCGTAAAACTTATTTGCGCAAAGGTAATAAGAAGTAATAGTAAAATGTTTACTTACATATCCAGTCGAATCAGTTTTTGACTTTTGCAGCAATCACCAGCCCTTTCTCTAGCCACTAACCACAATGGACAATCCAGCCAAATCAACCTATCCTTGTTAAACAAACTGCGAAGCCAGATCACAGCAAAACTCAAACAACTAAGCCAAATAACTAAGCCAAACAAAAAGGTTCCAAAAACCAATCAAATGACCGACTCCCCACAGCCACAATATCAAAGCCCACAAAGCAATACCAAAAACTATGCCAAAAGCTCTGCTAAAACCAATACCGGCAACAGTACCGAAGACAACAAGCGCTTACGCCGCTCTTTAGAACAAAGCCGTGCCTTTGGTGATTTAGACGCCGATCTCATTACCAACCTCGCCAACACCATGACCATGAGTGTGATCCCCGGCGGCGAGCAACTGCTGCGCCAAGGTGAAGCCTCCGATTCATTACTCGTGGTGGTCAGTGGCAGGCTGCTGGCCAGTCGCCGTCTGCCCGATGGCACCAGTCAGCGTTTGGCCGAAATTGGCCCAGGTTCCAGCGTTGGCGAAGTGGGGCTGATTTTACAACAACCCCGAGCTGCCGATGTGGTGGCCATCCGTGATACCAGCGTCGCCCGCCTCACCCATCAACAGTTTGAACAATTGCTTATTCAACACCCGGTGGCATTAAATCGTGCCATCAGCCGCACAATATTTGAATACAGCCGCCAATCCACCAGCCGCCCGCCCACTATCGGTGCCACTACTTTTGCCGTGGTGCCACTGGATGCCAGTGTTGACACCAGCGCTTTGTGTCTTGGCATTAGCAAAGCCCTAGCCCAATATGGCCGGGTTAATCATCTTACCCCCGCCGAGGGAGAGACATTTCACACTGGAACTGGCGCATCCATCCAGTCAAACGACCGCCTTAACGATCTCGAACAGCAGTTTGATTACCTACTGTTTGAAGCATCAGCACAAGCCACCCCTTGGTCACAACTGGCGATACGCCAGGCCGATCAGTTGATACTGGTGGCCAATGCCGATACCGACCCTTGGGTAATGACTTTAAACGATACCTCAATTGATGACTTGTTCGATGGCACTCTCGATGGCACTCTTGATGGCAAACCAGCAACCATAGCCAGAAAATCTCTGGTATTACTCCACCCAGCCGATGCAACAACCCCGACCGTCAATCACCGCTGGCACCAAAACCTTGAGCTGGAGCGGATATATCCAATACGGGCTTGCCGTGAGCGTGATGAGCAAAGATTGGTTCGATTTATGACCGACAACGCCGTTGGCCTGGTATTAGGCGGCGGCGGTGCACGAGGATTAGCCCATGTCGGCGTGCTTAAGGCACTTCATGAATCAAACATTCCTATCGATATGGTGTGCGGCAACAGCATGGGCGCACTCATCGGCGCACAATATGTTTACGGCACCGAAATAGATCAGTTGGTCAAAACCACCACTCGTTTTGTCCGTGGCGGTGAACGGCCAACCTTACCGCTATTTTCTTTACTGTCGGGCAAACGCGTGCGCCGCGACTTACAACGCATGTTTAAAGATATCGCGGTTGAATCATTGTGGCGGCCATTTTTTGCGGTGTCTTGTAACCTCAGCCGCGCGGTGATTAAAGTGCACGACACGGGCCCCTTATGGCAATCTGTTCTGGCCAGTAATTCCCCGGCAGGTATCTTGCCGCCAGTGATATTAAACGGTGACCTATTGGTCGATGCCGCCCTGCTGGACAACGTGCCCGTCAGCGCCATGCGCCAAAGGCTAAGGTTTGGCACCCTAATTGCGGTTGATGTCGATGTCAGTGAAGAACTCACCGTCGATCCGCAATTAGAACGCCTCACCGGCTGGCAAGTATTACGTCAGCGCTTGTTTCATCGCAATGAAACCCGGTTACCCGGTATTGTTGATTTACTCCATCGTTCCGGCCATTTAGGCGGTCTGGCTCACCGAGATGCGTCAAAGGCCATGGCCGATCACTATTTACAACCACCCACAGCAAAGTTCGCCTTAATGGCCTACGGCAAAGGCGAAGAAATTGCCCAAACCGGCTATCGTTACGCCATGGAGCAAATTGCCCAATGGGATCTGCCAATTAAATAACGGTAGGAATACACTATGTCAAAACCACCAAAGCAACATGATAACGACATCATCCTGCCGTTATCCCTAAGCCAAAACCAGGTGTGGCTTGATCAACAAACCCACCCAGATAGCACCCACCTGAATCTTGGTGGTTTTGGTTACATTAACGGCCAGCTCGACCTAACGCTGTTTACCCAGGCGCTGCAACAAGTGACTCTCGAACATCAAGCATTGCGCTTGTTGCCATTAAACGATGCTCAGCAACAACTTATCGAATGCTGGGATGAGCCATTGCTAGAATTTCACGATCTCAGCAGCAGTGACAATGGTGACAACATTGATGACACGATCCACGCTTGGTGGCAAAAAGCCATTTCACAGCCTTATGTTTTAGGTAGCCAACAACGCCCTTGGTCTGTCGCACTATTTAAAATCAATGAACAACGTTATGCCATCATCGTACAATCCCATCATCTGGTGCTCGACGGCTACAGCGTCGTGCTGATGATGCAGCATTTTACCGCGGCTTATCGCCGACTTATCAACCCTGACAGTCCAAACGCTATAGCCAGCGGCGATTATCGCCAGTTTATCGAAGAATCCACCGCTTATGGCCAATCTGATCGCTGCCTTAGAGATGGCCAATATTGGCAATCGGTGTTGCCCACTTTACCGCCATTAATGCTAGAAAAGCGTCATCCACAAACCGACAGCACCAGCTTGGCGTCAAGCCATAATTATCGCTACAGCCTGACATCAGACCAATATCAACAATTGAAAGACTTTGCCAAACCCCATGGCACCACCATGTATCATTTGTATATTGCCGCTTTGGCCATCTATTTTGGTCGCACTTGTTTTGGCAATCATTTTCACCGCGAGGGCGAGTGCGACATTGTTTTTGGCGTGCCAGTGCTTAATCGCGGTGGCAAACGCTATAAAACCACCTTGGGCATGTTTGTCGTTGTCGTGCCCTTAAGCATCAAGCTGAAAAAAACCGATACCATCGCGAGCTTGCTCACCACCATCAAAACCGCATTACGTGGTGCCTACCGCCATGCCCGCTACCCGTTCAATATGCTCGCCACCGATCTCCAGATGATCCGTCATGGCCAAGAAACACTGTTTGATGTGTTGTTATCTTATGAGCTGCAAGATTTTCATACCGACTTTGACGGAGCACAAATCAATGAAATCCATCAATTGTTCAACAGCGAAGCCCGCTATCCATTGGCCATCAGTATTTGCGAATTTCATGACGAGGAGCCAACTGAAATTATCTATGAATCCGATAGCGAATACTTTAATCACAGTGAAACCGAGTTAACCGCCAGACGGCTACAACACTTGCTGATGCAAATGGTCAATCACCCCGACACCACCGTCGATTTGTTACCCTTGCTGTCCACCCAAGAGCATCATGAACTGATTGTCAGAGAACATCAGCACATTGCCCATCATCCCAATCCGCCCCCGTTTATCTGTGATTTTGAGCATCAGGCGGCATTGCGTCCCGGTGCCATCGCAATACATTGGCAAGCGCAACAACACGGTCCCATCAGCAATATCAATTATGCGACCTTAAACCAGCAAGCCAATCGCCTCGCCCATAGATTGATTGAGTTAGGGGTGAAAAAAGACGATATCGTCGCCGTGATTATGCCAAGACAGCTTGAAACCTATTGCGCCTATTTGGCCATTGCCAAAGCAGGTGCCGCTTTTGTGCCACTGGCCCCCGATGCCCCGGTGACCCGCTTGTTACGGCTGATCAAAACCAGCGGTGCAGCGGCCATCGTGACCGGACAAGCCTGTGAAGAATTACTATTCGCCACTGATTTACCTTGGCTGATTATCGACAATGACGATGCTCCCCAACATAATCCCGCCCTAGCCACCACTAACCCGGATATTTTGCATCAATCTAGCGACTTGGCTTATGTGCTGTTTACCTCCGGTTCGACCGGAACGCCCAAAGGGGTATTGATGGAACACGGGCCATTAACCAGGCGTCTTGCCTGGCTTGCCCGATCTTTTGCCATCACCGCCAAAGACATCGCCTTGCAATCGATTCAACTCACTTTTGACCCGGCGATTATCGAGATATTTTCACCACTGACCCTTGGTGCCAGCATTGCGCTGCCGCCACCGGGTAAAATCGCGCCAACTGATATCGCCCATTACGCCGAAGCCTTCGGCGCAACCAACATTATATTTGTGCCCACCACTTTACGTTATTTTAACCAAACGGCAAAAAACCACCCCAACCTCAAACTGCGGGTTGCCATCAGTGGCGGTGAAGTATTACCGCGGGCATTGGCACAGCAGTTTACCGAGCTTACCGGGGCACAACTGTTTAACTTCTATGGCCCAACAGAAGCCTGCGTATTTGCCACTACCCATAGGTTTGATCAAAAAGACCCATGTGATCCGCTGCCCATTGGCAATCCAGTGGATGATACCCAAATCTACATCCTCGACGCCAACCTGCAACCCTTACCATGGGGGGCGGTCGGAGAAATATTTATTGGTGGTCATGGCTTGGCCAGAGGTTATTTAACTGATGCCACTAACAACAAAAGCAGCCAACAGCGCTTTATCGCCGACCCTTTTGTCGCTGGTCAACGGATGTATCATAGCGGCGACAATGGTTACCGGGATGAAGCAGGACGCATTCACTTTGTCGGCAGAATCGACAACCAAATCAAACTACGCGGCCAACGCATCGAACCTTGTGAAATTGAAAATGGTTTAAACGAATTACCCGGCATTGGTGCTGCTGCGGTGAAAATGGTAAACAATGAATTACATGCGTGGGTAGTATTAAGCAAAGCACTGACATCTGGACAAAACGCTGGGCAGAGCTCTGGGCAAAACCCTAAGCCAAACATAGCAGATGTCGATTTTGCCGAATTACAAAAAAAACTCAGCGCTGCCCTGCGCCACAAGCTACCGGATTATATGGTGCCAGTTTGCTTCACCCCGTTAACGGCGATGCCACGTCAAAGCAGCAGTAAAGTCGATTACCAAGCGCTTAAACCCGCTGATGATTTTGCTCACCAAAACACTGATCGAATCGTTGCCCCGCGAACCAATTTAGAGAAATTATTGCTCAATCTATTTGTCCAAATATTAGCGCTTCCTTGCCAACAAAACCTTAAACAGCAGACCATCAACCAAGATTTTTTTGCCGCTGGCGGCGACTCCATTAAAGCGCTTAATCTACTGAGTCAAATTGACAAACAGATTGGTCAACGACTGCCGTTATCCTTGTTGTTAAAAAACCCCACAGTGGCTCAATTGGCCACCGCCATCGTCCAGCGTCACCAGCCATTGATGGTCAATTTAAGTGAACATCAGCAAGGCAACCCCATTTACCTAGCGGCTTCAGGTCATGGTGATGCCTTGCGGTTTATGCCACTGGCTGAGGCGTTAGGGGCTGATTCACATTTACATATGCTGCAACCGCCGATTGGACGGGGTTACGCCACCTACAATAGCATTGGCGAGCTGGCGGAATATTATGCCGCGCTAATTGAGCAACGCCATCACCAATCGCCGCCGATTATTGCTGGTTTTTCAATTGGTGGCATTTGTGCGCTGGAAACAGCGCGTCGTTTGGTGGGTCGGGGTGTGCCCATCGGTGGGTTGGTGTTAATTGATACCGCCTACCCGAGTTGGCTATTGCGCAGAACCCGGTTATGGCGGTTATCTGGCTGGCTGGTAAGGGCATTGCGCTTGCAGGAATTGAGCATTAATCAACGCACCTTGGGTTCGTTGTTTAGCGATCCGGGTTTAAATGGCCAGATTGCGGCACTGAGCAGTTATCGGCCTGCGCCATTCTCTTTGCCGACAACCTTGCTGATTTCTTCGGGGTTTAGTCGCTGGCACCGACTGTTATTTCGGCCATGGCGACGGGTATTTCAACAACAGCTCACTGAAAAACCCGTTGCCGGGTTTCATGGCACCTTGTTTGCGCCTGAACATGTGGCGACATTGGCCGAGATTATTCGGCCATAACGTAACGTAGGCGGAGGATTTATTCGAAGTGTCGAACCACCCGCTAGTTCATCGAAGCCGCAAGACAGCGGGCATAAATGCGCCGCCTACGGTTAACTAAACAAATCATCACTATCATCAAACAAATGGTAAGACTGGCTGAATTCATGCACCGCATTGATAAAGGTTTCAGCGTTTTCAGGGCTAACATCAGGCGTAATGCCATGACCGAGATTAAAGACGTGACCTGTGCCTTGGCCATAACCGTCAAGAATATGCTGAACTTCTTGGCGAATACGCTCAGGCGTACCATGCAATATCGCTGGATCCATGTTGCCTTGCAACGCAACCTTATCACCCACTCTTTTACGTGCATTACCAATATCAATGGTCCAATCCAATCCAACAGCATCACAACCGGTGGCAACGATTTCTTCTAACCATTGGCCACCATTTTTGGTGAACAAGGTCACAGGCACTCGTCGGCCTTCATTTTCGCGGGTTAAACCTTTGACAATTTTATCCATGTAAAACAACGAATATTCTTTGTAATCTCGTGGCGTTAAGACCCCACCCCAGGTGTCAAAAATCATTACCGATTGGACGCCCGCGGCGATTTGAGCATTCAGATATAGAATCACCGAGTCAGCCAGTTTATCGAGTAAAATATGCAAAATCTCTGGCTCAACATAAGCCATCTTCTTGATTTTACTGAATGTTTTACTGCTACCACCTTCAATCATATAAGTCGCCAACGTCCACGGACTGCCTGAGAAGCCAATCAATGGCACGTCGCCATTTAACTCACGGCGAATGGTGCGTACAGCGTCCATCACATAACGTAATTCAACCTCTGGATCGGGTATTGGCAAATGCACAACATCGCTGATATCGCTGATGGTTTTCTTAAAACGCGGACCTTCACCAGTTTCAAAATATAAGCCCATGCCCATGGCATCAGGAATGGTCAAAATATCACTGAACAGAATCGCAGCATCAAGCTTAAAGCGGCGTAAAGGTTGCAAAGTCACTTCGCAGGCCAACTCAGGGTTAGTACAGACCGACATAAAGTCGCCTGCTTTGGCGCGTAGCTCACGGTACTCTGGCAAATATCGACCCGCTTGACGCATCATCCACACGGGCGTTTTGTCTACAGGCTGTTTTAATAAAGCGCGTAAATAGCGATCATTCTTCAATTCTGACATGAATTCGGCTCTTTTTAAGTTGGGGATCTGATTTCAGGGATCTGATAAAACTAATACCCCGAATTGTAGCATCGAAGAGATTAAGCCCCTAAGGGTTAAATCGTCTAATTTGACCTTTAGCCGTTATTTTTTAGTTAGTGCCTGTCCAGAAACGAAGTTTCTAGGCGCTAGATAATGTGGGTCATGGATGACCCTACTTTTCAACTTGTTGAAAAGTAAGCGAAATTCCACTTGCTTGAATGTAGCTTGCTCCAGAAATCTC
>JBLGCB010000171.1:0-12606 GCA_047617105.1 Phenylobacterium sp.
GTGGGCACGCTTTTTTGCCCACGCGTGACCTTGCAACCAAAGAAAGGCTCTTTCTTTAGGCGTGTATCACCATCCCTATTACGAATATACGGAATTTGGCGTTGTCTGGTGGATAACGCGTGGGCATAAAAAGCGTGCCCACCCTACGTCGATACATTCAAATTTTGAACGAGTAAAGGTCACACTCACTTTTTAGAAAATGAGTGTGACTTTATTATCTCTTTACGTATGACAGGTCGGATCCGGCATGAGTGGGATATACAATTTGATTATGTGATCATAAACAGACAACTTTTAATATCAATGACCAGACCTAGCCGTCTGGCATATTGCTTGGAGGTTGTGTCGGCTTTGCGTCGACAAACTTACTCAAGCATATCACTGACGATTTCATCGATATAAAAGTCACGAAAAAAGTGATCTGCACCATCGATGATGTTTACCTTGACCTTGGCATTGTGGTCAAATAATCCTTTTTGTTTGAGTACTTGCACCGTGAGCGGATCATTACTGCCAAGGTAAACGGTGGTTGGCACGGCAATATTGGCCAACAATGTGGGGCTGTTCTTTTGCGGTAACGCACTGTAATAAGAAGCAAAAACACGGGGGCTGACTTGACTGTCTTTGCAATGCAATACTTGCTGATGGCTCAGCAACTGTGGGGGTTTTTGTGTAGAGAAGTGTTGTAAAACGGTATCAAGCATCTTGCCGGTTTGCTTTTTGAACCGCTGCGAAACCCTGCTCTTGTCCCATACCATTGGACCAATTAACACCGTTTGCTTGATTTTATCCGGATGTTGTAGCGCATAACTGGCCATTTGTGCCCCACCCCGTGAATGACCCACCAATACGATATTTTCATAACCTTGTTGGCGCAGGTAATTAATCCAGCCATCAATCTCGGCTTGGGCATCATCATGACCACTCACCATCGGTTGGTTACAATCATAAAATCCTTGGCGATCACTAATTCCATAACCAAGGCTGAACGCCAAACTGCCGTGTTCTTCTTCTTGCAATAAGGTCGCTATAGCGGTGGGCAACTCCATCCCGTGCCACGCCAAAGTGCCGTGTAAAATCACAAAAAAACGTTGCTTTTTGTTGCTGTGCTCGATGATGTTGGCGTTAAGCTGTAACCCTTGATGCGTTAGGGTCACAGGTGTTGCCAGCACCGCAGTCGATAGCAACGCCCCGGTCAATAGCAACGCCCCGATCAATAGCAACGCCCCGGTCAATAGCAACGCCAGTGGCAACAAGCTTAATCTGTTTGTGCTCATAAAATCATCCCCGGATTACGTTTTACGTTCAACAGTTTGGGGCTATTGAGTTTGGTAAAATTCACCGTCTTTTGGTCTTTGAGATACGTCGCCACCACGTCCCAAATCGGTTCGCCCGGTGATTGACTGCCTACGGTTGCCCAACCAGCCACTTTGTATTTTTTGCTGGCCTCAATTTTTTTGCCGTTATCCAGTTGCATTTGACTGATCCTTTTACCTGCCCCGGCCGTTGGGTCCAGCGTGTAATCGAGGCCACCCAAACGCACCATGTCGCCGCCTTGCTGATAATACGGGTCGGGATTAAACAAATTGTCGGCAACATCTTCGAGGATAAGTTTAAGCTCGTTGCCGCTCATTTCTCTCACATAAGTCTCGGGATAGGTGATACAGGTTTGGTCGAGCACGTTTTCCATGGTGATGGTTTCGCCAGCCAGCACAGTGGTGCCCCATCTAAAACCCGGTGACAATCAAATTTCGGCGTCTTTGACCTGGCGCAAGCTATCGCAAATGACTTGATCAAAAGTGCCATTAAAGTTACCGCGACGATAAAGCAAGCGCCCTGCCGTGGCCAATGGTTGTTGCAGCGTATCAAGATAAGGTTTACGCATCTGACTGATGTATGCCGCCATCACCGGCTCCGGTTTAAGCAACCTTGAAAAAACTGGCAACAGTTTATAGCGATATCCGGCGACTTTGCCGCCACTGAACTTAAGGTCCATCACGCCGAGAAATTTGCCGTTCGAACCGGCGTTGGTCACCAAGGTTTTGCCTGTGGCGTTTTTGACTTCAATCGCCTGCGGTATCCCATCATGGGTATGACCACCCAGCACAACATCAATACCACTTACTTGGCTGGCCAGTTTCAAATCAACGTCCATGCCGTTGTGTGATAACAACACCACCGCCGCCGGTTTTTCTTTGCTGCGAATAGTATTTACCAACAGTTGTAATTCTTGCTCGCGAATGCCAAATGACCAATCAGGCATAAACCGTTGCGGATTGGCGATGGGCGTATAGGGAAATGCCTGCCCGATCACCGCCACTCGATGACCGTTCAAGGTGCGCATGGTATAAGGCTTGAATGCGTGCCCGCTGTCTTCGTCATAAGCGGCTGCGCCTTCAAACAGAGCGTCTTCTTTCACCCGGATATTTTGCGCCAAGAACTCGCCTTTGAACGCTTTGATATTGGCCAAAACCTGGCTATCTTGGTAAGTAAACTCCCAATGCCCGGTCATGATGTCAACCCCCAGCAAATTGGTGGCTTGCACCATGTCCATGCCTTTGGTCCAGTACGAAGTGCCAGAGCCTTGCCACGTATCACCGCCATCCAGCAACAGGGTTTTGGCCTGCCCAAACTCTCCCCGCAGCTTGTCGACCAAGGTTTTTAGGTGGGCAAAACCACCGAGTTTGCCATAGATTTTGGCCGCATTGGCAAAATCAAGGCTGCTAAACGCGTGGGCCAAAGCACTGTTTGGCGTGAGGTTGAACTGCTTGAGTAACGCTTCGCCGACCAAATGTGGTGGTTGACCAAACGCATCATTAAAACCAAGATTCACGTCAGGCTCACGAAAATGCACCGACAACAACTGAGCATGGCAATCGGTCATATGCAACAGGCGCACATCACCCCAACTCTGTAAATCATAAATCGACTCGTTGGGCGAAGCCGCCAGCGCATTGGTCGGCATTAACCCGGCAGCAGCAGCCATTGCCAGCAAATGGCAAAATTCTCGGCGGCTGATGCTCATGGGTGCGGCTCGAAATCTTGCCAGTGCTGGGCGGCAAACTTGGCTTGCAGCAAACTGTTTTGCGCTTGCTTAAGCGCTTTGTGCGCCAATATTTTCGCTTGTGCTTTTTTGCCCTGTTGCTTGGCTTGTTTTGCTTGTTTGATCAAACCAGCAGTAGCCGTCCACTCAAAACCCGCTTTGGCCGCTTTTTGGCGGCTGGTTTCGGCCTTGGTGATCAGTTGATCCAGGTCGGTGCAAAATCCCGCCCCACTGGTCAATAATAATGTCATGATCAGCATCAATGTTTTCATTCTAACTCCTATTTGCGTGTACTTGGACCATTGACCACCAAACCTTGGCTCATCAATGTCTGAAAATATTCAAGGTTGCGATAAGCGTTGCTTTGCGCCTTAAATGGCTTGGCTCGGACATTTTTATTGCAACCACTATAACGTCGGTGCAAAGTGCCCATGCTTTCCCATTTCGCCCGATAAACCGGAAAACCGGTCACTTGACCAATGGCTGGACCCGGTCTGTCGGCGCGCAGTTTTTGCCCGGCAATCGTCACATGACAATCAACACAAGCCAGGTTGAGTTGGCCCCGTTTTGAATAGAAGAATTTTTTACCGTCCATATAAGCGGCATAAGCGGCAGCATTGGGCACTTCAACGGCAAATACCTGGTCTCTTGAGGTACTGGCCATATACGCCGAGATATCGGCAAGGTTGCCCTTTTTGTACGCCAACGGTTTTTCGCCGTTTTTTATCCGGCACTGATTGATGGCCAGCTCAAGCGTGATCACCTGTTCGGATGAAGTATCAAAATGTGGATAGTTTTGGCGAATGCCGATGCCGCCTTGAGCAAAGCAGCTGGCGTAGGTTTTTCCATTGGCAAAGGGTTTTTCAAACAGCTCTTTGCCGTTATCTATCGCCAATTCATAAGGTGGAAACTCTTCGATTTCAAGCCATTGCTCACGGGCTGCTTCATCGATGGCATAGATGCCATCTTTAAAATCTGCCGGTTTAACATCGGCAAACCGGGTATAAAAAAACTGGCTGAAGCGCTTGATATCAGCATCAACCTTTTGCTGGTATTGATTATCAGCGGCATCAGCATTCGCCAGCCCCGCCATCGCAACGGTCAAACCAATACCCGCTGTAGCAACCCAATGGGTTATTATTCTCATATGCTGTTATCCCATCAAGTTATTTAACCACGCCGTCGGCCGTGCCTGTTTTGCCTTGGTTATCGACTGCTGATATTTTGAAGCTATCGCCCTTAGAACCTTTAAAGGAAAATGCCATAAACGGGTCTTTAGAAACCGCGGTGCCAAACTCGCCATGAAAAACCGTATCGCCTTTATAGTCGACTTTTACTTCAGTCAAATGATGCGCGGGGATCAACACCCCATTGGCATCTTTTGTCCGTCCTGTTTTCATCGGATGTTGAACCAGCATCTTGACCTTAACGATACCTTTTTTCTCTTTTGCTTTTACTTTAATTTTCATCGTGCTTATCCTCCACAACCACCAATGGTCACCTTGACTTCCCGACTGGTACGATACAGCTTGCCGTCAGCTTCAACCAAAGCAATCACTGAAGATGTTTTTGCCATCCGTATCCGCACCGAAATATCGGCAATACTGCCCTTGCCCAGGGTAATGCTGGTGGCCAGCGGCATCGGATTTTGCTCAACAAAAACACTGATACTGGCCACGTTGTCCAAACTACTGCGAACTGAAATAGGCACCACTTTACCATTTTCAGCGATAGCCGGTGCTTTGAGCGTCACTGCGTCGCTGTCAATCACCGCCAAATTGCCATATTTACTGCTAATTGCCTCTTGCAAGCCATTGGCTGCAAACGCTTTTTTGCTCCATTGCGCCCAAGCCACCCCG
Source organism: Phenylobacterium sp. (assembly GCA_047617105.1). Classification (GTDB taxonomy): domain Bacteria; phylum Pseudomonadota; class Gammaproteobacteria; order Enterobacterales; family Alteromonadaceae; genus JABSOG01. The sequence continues at coordinate 4,903 of JBLGCB010000171.1, forward strand.
GGCATGGCAGCCAATACCACCATATAAGCGGCCCCTGCAGAGATTTTTTGCAAAAAACCGCGTCTGGATAAATTCATTGTCACTTACCTCTGTTTAATTGTTGGATATTAGTAACTGTTAACGACCCTAAAGGGTATAAAGCCAAGTCACTATCCAATCTATCTCTTGCTTGGTCAAAATTTCATGGCTGCCAAAAGGCGGCATGATGGTCTTGAGATTTTTCACCCGAGCATCACTGATTTGGGTCACCAAATCTTGGCGCTTGGGAAAACGCGCTTTCATCGCCACCAAAGCAGGCCCGGTGTTGCCCATCAAGGTGCCGCCGGCGATATAATGGCACGCTAGGCAATTGCCTTTTTTACGGTCAAACGCGATGGCCCTGCCTTTTTCGAGTACTTCCCCGGCCATGGTCATCGGACTGAGCAGTAATGAAGCGGTGGCGACAACCGCTAAAGTCATCGCCCTCAAGCCTGTGTATTGTAAGCCAAGGTATTTCAAGCCAGGGCCCGGCATAAATGGTACTGATATTTGTACTGGTATTGGTATTGTTTTCATCGGCTATCTCTCATTCACTGTCTTATTCACTGGCTGCTATCATGTAATCAACCACGGATTTGACCAACTCATCGCTCAATTGTGCATTGCCCCCTTTGGCAGGCATTCCTTTGAAACCCAGCAAGGCATGTTGATAAACCACGGCTCTGCCTTGTTGCAAACGCTGTTGCCATTGCTGTGCATCACCCACTTTTGGCGCATCATTCAAGCCCGTCTCATGGCATATTTTACACGCATTTTGATAAGTTTGGCTGACCAGCGGGTCGACGTCCACTGCTGTGTTAAACTCGGTAAACGCAACACCATCATTACCATCATGTTTAAAGTGATCGGTTGGGGTAATTCCGACAATACTACTGGTGACTTTAATCGACTGTGGTGATTTGCAATCGCGCATACAACGGACATTGCTGACATCAGGGCGGTTATCCACATAAAAACCATGCCTGTTGGGCATTTGTATAGCGGCGAGATTGCGCTCAGTTAAGACAAAATCTTCATCAACCAGATCGTTCAGATTAAGCACGTAAGCCGTGATGGCATACACCTCAGTGGTATTCAAAGACTGAGGCGCATTAAACGGCATAGCTCGGTGAATGTAATCCCACAACGTACTGACATAAGGCCAATAGCTGCCAACGGTTTTCTCCGGCCGTTCATCTTGCAAAGTGCCACTACCGCCGGCCAATTTGGGCCAGCGTCCTTCGCCTTCGCCAAACGAACCGTGACAGGCGGCACATTTTTGATCATATAATTCTTCACCGTCAGCCACCGAGCCGGACCCTACCGGTAACCCCATGCCATCAGGACGCACATCGATGTCCCAACCCTTGATCAGCGCCGGGGTTGCTGCTTTGCCTAGCTGATAAATAGCCGGGTTGGCGGTGCCAAGTGCAGCAGTATCGGCAACAGTGTCGGCAACCGCGAGTGGCGCGATGACGGCCATCAACAACATCAACATCACCATCAACAACCACGTCATTTTAAACCAACTGAACATTTTGCACACTCCCGTCGGCCTTGACTTGCCAAGTATGAATGGCGTTTTTATGGTAGATTGAATTGCCACCGCGCTCGGCCCGCAACTGAGCCAAAGTGGGCTGCACATAACCGGTTTCATCGATGGCACGGCTTTGCAACAGTAAAGGTTCACCTTGCCACTGAAACATGGTACTAAATCGGGTCAAACATTTGGCTAATACCAACCCTTTCAAGGGCGCGGATTGCCAGTTGATACCGCCATCAAAGGAGATGTCGACCGCTTTGATTTTGCCCCGCCCGGACCACGCCAAACCTTCAATTTCATACCAGCCTTGGCCCCCGGCAAAGGGCAGCTCTGGACAAGGTGAGGTGATCACCGAATTACATTCTTGGACAAAAGTAAATTCACGGGCCCGGCCATCAGGCATCAGATCGGTATATTTAGACGTTTCTTCACGCATATGCCAAGGTTTGTCGCCGACTTCCAAACGTCTTAACCACTTTATACTGGTATTGCCTTCCCAACCAGGGTTGATCAATCGCAGTGGGTAACCTTGCTCGGGACGCAAGGCTTCGCCGTTTTGGGCATAAACCACCAAGGTATCATCGAGCGCCTTTTCTAGTGGAATGCTACGGGCCATTGCGGCGCCGTCGGCCCCTTCAGCCAATATCCATTTGCCTTGTGGTTTAATGCCCACCTCTGCCAGCAAGGTCGACAACCTGACCCCGCTCCACTCGCAACATGAGATCATGCCATGGGTAAACTGCAACGCTTCCATCTGCGGTCCTTTCCATTCCATGCCGCCATTGGCCGGACATTCGAGGAATTTAATTTCAGACACACTGGGAAAGCGGCGCAAATCATCCATGGTAAAAACCAGCGGCCTGTCAACCAAGCCATGGATGATCAAACGATGCTCATCAGGATTAATGGTTGGCACACCCGCATGGTAACGTTCAAAAACCAGGCCGTTGGGGGTAATGATACCTTTGAGTTGGTGCAGCGGTGTCATGCTAATCGAAGAGATGGCGTCAGCAGTTAACCAGGGCACAGTACGACGCACGGTTTCACGCTCAAATTGTGAAGGTTGACCATAAGGGTTGGTGAGCACCCCGTCGCCCAATTGACGAGTCCATTGGGGCACTTCAGGCGGTAAATTCTGGCTGGCGGCAAACCCGGCACCCGTTTGGACTGCAAGCGTGCCACCACCGGCCAGCAGCAAGGCGTTTTTGATAAATTGACGGCGTTCGGTTTGTCGCAGTTTGTGACTTTCTTGTTCAAGTTGATTGAACAGTTGTTGCTGCTCGGTTTTATTAAACCCGTTCACTTGGCGACTCCGTGGCTATGGTGGGCCAACAACAAGGGATTATTATTAGAGGCTAGAGGATAAATAACTCATTGTGGTAATGCAAGAGAAAGCTATAAGTTAGATTAAAAAGTTATAGTGTCGGTGATAATCAACTGTAACAGGGCATGAATCTGGGCATAAATAACCACATTTTGCGGTGGTTTGTTGATGGCAAGATAAACAATCTGGGGATTGGCTGCCAAAGTATACACGGCGATAGTATATGGGCACAGCACTAAGGCGTGAGGGTCGCTTTGCAGCAATTTATGGGTGACTTCTGCTTTACAGAATAGCACCACTTCGGCGTGACCATAAACCTGATGGTTAACCTTCAAGTCTTCAGCGGTGCGATTGAGCATGGCATCAACATGACCGACGTAACTGACCACCGCCCCTTGCGTTTCGATGGCCCTGAGCAAATCTTGCTTAACCTCGGCAAATTCCCCCTCGACGCTATAAACCCAGGATGTCGCGGTCACCAGCGGTTTTAGTGGCGCTTTATCGGCAGGCTCGGCCGTGGTCGTCAATGGCCACATCAGTGCAGCCATAACAGCACAACCATAAAGGGATCGGCGAGTGATCAAGGGGATTGTCCAAATCGATTCAAAAACGCAGTGTAACCCCGCAAGCGCCGCAATGAAATAGCCAAATCAATCTTTGCACTAAAATGGCGGCTTAGTTATACTCCGGCATTATGAGCCATTAGCATAAGCATAAAACAATGAAAACATCGTTAACGACTTTAGCTTTCATCTTGTTGTGTCTGTTCATGCAGCCCTTTTTGGCGGCCGAAGTGACGGCTAAAGTAGCGGTCAAAGTAGCGGTCAAAGTGACGGCCAAATCCATTAAAGTCGGCGACCAGGCCCCTGACTTTTCCATCATGACCCTAGAGAACAAGATATTTAAGCTCAAAGATCACCGGGGTAAAAGACCCGTGTATCTTATATTTTGGAATACATGGTGCCCCGCTTGCATAAAAAAGATGCCCGTTTATCAAAATACCCATACCTTCCATGGTGAAGAGATTGCCATTGTGGCCATCAACACCGCCCGTAACGACCCATTTGACAACCTCGCCCCTTTTGCCGAACGCCATCAGCTGGACTTGCCCATGGCCTATGATTTTGGCTCAAAAATCACTGACAGTTTTGGTGTTATGGGCACACCAACAACGTTTATTATTGACATCAATGGTCTGGTCCGCTTGCGCAATAATATTCCAGATGATATTGAAGCGCTGCTTGTTCACTGGCAAAAGTAGCTGATAATGAGTCATCTTCGCGATTAGAGGCATAGCCGTATTCACAGGTTGACTCCGTTTACCCTGTAGCGACAGCCCGGTGCGAAGGTGGGGTTTGGAGTTATTAACACCAAAATTTTTAGACCAAATCTCGCCCTTTTTTGGACCAACTCAAATTGCAGCCGCATTAGAATCGACTCCTATCTCTAGATAGAACAGCAGCTCAAACATTAACGCAAATCAAAAATATTAAATAGCCGTCAACGTATCCCCACCATGCTTCGTCACTCTTGGTCTGCATCGAATTTTCAACGCTTCACTAACAAACGCTTTGTCACTCGCTTTACTGGACCAAACATAAGCTTCACCTGGATTTAGCGCCCCCAATTGCTCGGCTGTCAATTTATCTAAGCCTATGCAGGCTCTTTTGATATGTTTCAACCAATCCGGCGCATTAAATTTATGCAAAATAATCTGGGATGACAGTTGTATTAGCTCGATTGGTACTGAAGGCGGATCCTGGCTTGCAATCATTACACTTGTGCCCTTATGGCGCATTTCCCTTACGGTTTCAACCAACCCTTTCACCAAATCAGGGCTGTCAATGTACTTGTGGCACTCGTCAAAAACGATTAATTTATTAAATTTATCCCCGTTATAAGTTGCCTCGGCGAATATTTGTAACAACACCACAAATAAGCCCAGCGCTTCATCTTTTTCAATAAATTCATCACGGACATCAACAATAATCATTCTGCCAGGACGAATTAAAGAACCAACTCCCATGCTTTCATTTATATACTGCTCAGCAAAATCTAACCGCATATTTGCCAAGTCTTTCAAGGTGTCTGAAAGACGTGAATTTTCAATACCATTACGTATCGTATCAACTGTCAAATTATGCCGATTTTTCCTCATCACATTGGTCAGTTGTCTAATATACGCCGCTTGGTTTCCCACGGCTCCCATAAGAAATTTCCAATGTTCAACACTCAAATCATTCGAACAAAACTGTAATGGGTGAACTGCAATTCCGGGATACTCTGCTTTTCTTTGCTCCAGTTTTTCTACAGGAGTTAGTAGTACAACATCGGTCAACGAAGTAGGTCCGGCACCATAAACCGCTTTCAATTTTTCTAGCTGAGCCTTGTCGTCGTTACCTTCAATCATCGAAGTAAATTCGGGTTTGTATTCCTGCGTAGCACTGTAATGAAAAATGACACTGGCAAGCTCTTTGTGCAACGTATTTATTGCCGGGATTGATTTCGTCGCCATTTCTACAATAGAGCCCAATGTATAACTCTTGCCACCCCCTTGTACTCCAAACAAACTAATCGTATGCGTATGATTCAAGTCCAGTGCTATTTTTCTGCCAGCCACTTCTCCCAACAAACCGAACTGAGCAGATTCGCCATTAACGCCTAAAACAACGTCATGAGGCACTACTTCTACCTCTTTGTCGGCTGATATGGATACTGGCGCAGATTCTTGTTCTGGTGTTGGTGTTGGTGTTGGTTCTGGTTCTGGTTCTGGTTTATTAGTGCCTGCTGTTGTGTTGACGATATAAACACCTTCATTTTCTTTAATTTGACACGGGGTATCAGCGGTATCATCAGTAGTAATCTGAACAGATGGTATTTCGCTTATTTCACTTGTGGGATCATCTGCTTTGTTTGGTGGCGGCGACAGTTCAATGATGGGTTGAGATGCTATATCTTCCCAGACAACTGTTCTGTCTCGTTCAACATGCATAAATTCGGCAACAGTCAGTTTGGGTAATGACAACTCTATGGTATCCAAAGTTGTAGTCGTAGTATCACCATCATCACTGTCGCTGGTGAGTTCACATGACAATAATTCATCCACATGATTACGCCCGACACGATGAAAATCAATCCCGACTTCATTTTCAACTTCAGAATTATCCTGTCCAAAATCAAATATTACAGCACTACGGGTGATTGATAATGTGTAACCCTGCTCAAGAGTTCGTAGCAAGAACTTTGCTTCATCAATCACCGCCTGACTCAATAAACCAAATCGCTGGGCTCGCTTAAGATAATATTCCAGCAACACACTGAGTTGCTGTGTTTTCACCAAGCGATCTGGTCTGTCGTGAGCTGTACGAGTTAAATCGAAATGGCGCTGAATAACCCTCTGAGACTCGGCAATTTGCTCTGCAATTGTCCTTTTTAACGCTTGATAACTGGCTAAATCTCCTACTTGTGAGTAGCATTTTACCTCTACCAAGTTGCATCGTACTGTTCTTGATCTCGCATCCAGATCAAATAAAGCAAGGTCTGAACGTTTAAAACTGATGTCGACTCCCAGCTCACCTTCTGCCTTTTGTAACTGTGAATAAAGCTCTAAATGTGCATCAAGAGGAATGACAATTTGATCTTTAAAGACCCCCTGATATTCCAAATATAACTTGCTCAACGCCAAACCCAGTGCTTCAGTTTTTGATGCGTTGTTTGATGCCAGTTTTAAAGCCAAACGACCAGATAACGCTCTTAACGAATCTAAAATTCTGGTGGCTTTTTTGACGTCAGGCTTAATTTGATGCTGTTCAAGCGTGCCTTTTAACAAGGCTTCAATTTCAGTCGTAGAACGTGAGGTGATGACAAAATTGTGGCTATTGGCGGCGGTCATTTCCGGACTATGGTCAATCAAGTAGTCCGGGCGACCGTCTTTACCACCATGATCAAAAAACTCAATGCCTAAATTACGGTCTACGGTGAATACCCAATCACTGACCTCATGTAATTGATTTAATAATGCCCTTTGTGAAGCATCCAATGCCAGCCGAACAACAGGCACCTGTTCGAGGCCATGCTGGCCTGTAGCCAAAGAGGCAATAATGGCTGACATTAGTTTGGGCAATTGGGCCATAACATCAGATGCAGCGCCTCCAAACAGCGGTTCTGCAACACCGTGTCGCGCGTGCCGGTCCCAAGCAACAAAGCCGTTTTCATCGATATAGTCAACGCTGTAATCTTGATATAAACCATGTATAGGTGCCACTTGCTCATCCACTTGTGGTTTCACCACAGCAATCGCCTGAGCAGGAAAAACATCGAATAACAGGCTTAAGTGCGCGTCAAAATCAACCGGGTTTTGCTCAAACTCACTGAGCGCCCCGAGTGATATGCTCAACCTTGGCACCAAATGATTGTCACCAGATTGAAACAATGCCTTGTCACTGCCAACATCTTCATCAGCATTGATCAATTTAAACAAGTCTGTGCCAGCCGTTAGCGCATATGGATCAGCCACAAACAAACGAATATCAAACTTCACATGTTTAAGAGTTTTGTTCTTTCTTAAAACCAACAACATACCGGCCACATCAGTTGCAGCACCAGCATTAAAGACATTCATCGACAAACAATTCACATAGGGATGCTGAATAAGATAACGTTCAACTTTGTTGGCTAAATATATACTACTTTGTTTGCCAATTTGTTGATGGCCGTTCTTTATCGACAACGCACTTTTTATTTGATCAATCAACGCCTGGGGTTCTTTTTCTTGCGCAGAGGCAAATATACTCCAAAATGGATGTACGCTATCCAGTGC
>JBLGCB010000172.1:0-12603 GCA_047617105.1 Phenylobacterium sp.
GGTCTACAGGTTGGATATGTAATGTTAAGTTGTGGTTTTTGAGTTTAGAGAAATCGAGAAGATCGTTAACCAGGTTGGTCAGACGTTTGCCGCTGGCCACAACCATGGCCAGATTATGATTGGCTTTGTCGGGTAACTGACCCGCAATGCCATCTATTAACGATTCGGCCAGCCCGATAATGCCATTAAGTGGGGTGCGTAATTCATGGGAGGTATTGGCCAAGAACTCATCTTTGAGCCTATCCAACTGAGTCAGGCGCTGGTTGAGAGCGTGCTCATTTTGTGCTTGTTCTTGTACTTTTTTTAGATTCTCTATCGCGCGTTGGTTACGCGCTTTTTTGCGTTCAGTTAAAATATAAATGAGTAGTATTAACAAGGCTGCCAGTATCGTAGTGTAAATAGAATAAGCCCACCAAGTTTTCCATGGTGGCGGCAAAATGGTGATTTTTAATGATTTGCCCTGTTCATTCCAGTAACCATCGCCATTGCTGGCTTTAACCCGCAAGGTGTATTCGCCGGACGGGATATTGGAGTAGGTAGCCCGTCGATTTTTGGCATTGGTACTAAGCCAGTCCTTATCCCAGCCTTGTAGCTGGTAAGCATATTGGCTTTTCATCGGACTGATGAAATTTAGCGCGGCGAAGGTAAATGACATCAGATTTTGCTGGTGGGTGAGGGTGATACTGTTGGAATCATCGATAGTTTTGCTAAGATTAAATGACGTTTCTTGAGCCTTAGTTTTAGTGCTGACAGGCACAGATTGATTGTCCAGCTGAAAGTCGGTTAATACGACTGTTGGTGGTTGGACATCATCGATGATATTTTCAGGGTAAAAGCGGTTAAAGCCATTGGTGCCACCAAAAAATAATTCGCCATTGGCACTTTTAAAAGCCGCCCGACGGTTGAATTTGCTGTTTTGTAGACCGTCATCGACGGTAAAGTTTCTAAAAAGTTCAATCTTAGGGTCAAACCGACTTAGGCCCTTGTATGTACTGAGCCACAGGACGCCTGTTTTGTCTTCAAGAATGCCCATTACATTGTCATTGGCCAAGCCATCTTTTTCCCGGTAGTGTTTGAAATGACTGCTTTGTTCATCGAACTTGCTCAATCCTCCGCCCCTAGTACCAATCCACAATGTATTTCGATTATCTTGGTAGATGGCCGTGACATCATTGTGACTAAGGCTGTGAGGGTCTGACGGACTGTTTTTGAAATGGCGAAAGTGCCCGCTTTGGCTTTCATACAGATTTAAACCACCTCTGGTGCCTATCCACAGGTGACTTTTTTTATCTTCATGGATAAAAGTGACGTCATTATGGCTTAGGCTGTGAGGATCTGATGAGTTATGTTTGAAGTGTATAAACTGCTGATTTTGGCGGTCAAAGCGACTGAGACCACCCCCAAAACTACCAAGCCAAAGCCGATCTGCTGAGTCTTTATAAATGGTTAATAGAAGGTCTGTGCTTAGGCTGTAAGGATCGGATGAGTCATGCTTGAAATGTTTGAACTGGTTGTTTTGGGGGTAATATTTATTTAATCCACCGCCGTAGGTGGCGACCCAAACCCCGCCTTCTTTGTCATCTAAAATATTAAATACATTGTTATCGCTTAAACTATTGGGTTTTGATGTTTGGTGTTGTAAGTATGTAAATTGCTTTGTTAATGAGTCAAAGCGGTTTATGCCACCACCTGTGCCGATCCACAGCATGTGATTATAATCCTGATAAATACTATTGACGTTATTGTGGCCTAGGCTGTTAGGGTCTGACGGTCGGTGTTTGAAATGGCCAAAACGGTCTTTACGGATATCATATTGATTTATACCACCAGTCCAGGTACCCACCCAGATTGTTCCGTTGGTGCTTACTAACACCGATTGAACTAAATTATCACTTAAACTTAAAGGGTCGGAAGCCTGGTATTCAAAATGACGGAACTGACCAGTTTTTGGATTGAATTGATTGAGTCCACTTAGAGTGCCAATCCATAACTTGCCGCTGGCATCTTCATCAATGGTTCTTATTCGGTTATTGCTCAAACTGTTTAGATTATTCGGGTCATGTCGGTGGTGGATAAAGCGTTTGTTTTTCCGGTCGAATCTGTCTAGGCCACCGCCATCAGTACCAATCCAGAGCCTACCCTGATTATCTTCATGGATAACTCGAATGATATTATGGCTTATACTGTTTGGATTTTGTTGATTGTGTTTGAACGAGGTGAATTGATTGGTTTGGGCGTTGTAATGATTCAAACCACCACCCCAGGTGCCGACCCACAGAGTGCCAAAGTTATCCTCATGAATAGTCCAAATATTATTATGGCTCAGACTGTGAGGGTTGGACGGATCATGTTTAAAATGGGAAAATTGATTCGTTTGTTTATCAAACTTGTTGAGTCCGTCTCCCCTTGTTGCAACCCACAAGGTTTGTTTGCTGTCCTCATAGATGGATGCCACTGAATCACTGCTTAGACTGGAAGGGTTCGAGGTTTGATGCCTGAAATGGGTGAATCGTTCAGTCTGTGGATCAAACCGATTGAGTCCACCGTTTACGGTGCCTATCCAAATGAAACCTTGTTTATCCTGATAAAGTGACCGAATGTAATTATCTGAAATAGAGTTTGGGTTTGCTGGGTCATGGCGAAATACTTTAAATTCATAACCATCAAAACGATTGAGGCCATCTTGGGTGCCAAACCATAAAAAGCCTTTTTGGCCTTCGATAATACTCAACACGCTATTATTGGATAACCCATCTTCAATAGTTAGCCGATTAAAGCGGGTGGCAGGCTCTGCACTGTTTGCCAGCAGGCAATGAAAGAGCATCATTAAAGCAATCAGTAGTCGCATGAGTTGGTTGTGTTTTCTTATTTATCTTGTCGGTGTTTTAAGCATAGTCGCAGGTAGGGGGTTTTTAAACTATGGTTTTCTGCCAACGCTAAAGTTGTTCATCATACCGCCCAGGATTTTTTCAGGATAGGCCGCTTTGAGTGTGTCGAGTTTTTCTAATGGGCTCTCACCGAGCACGTCTTTGCCATATTTCATCACACTATTGTTGATTTTTTTGTCGATACGTTTCTTTTGATCTGGAAATTTTTGCTGGTAAGCGACGTTAAGGGTGTCAATATAATCGCTGATTTGCATCTCAATATATTCTTCTTTGGTTTGACACTCATAACTCATGATTTGGCCGAGAAATTGTGTGCGAATGCTTTTTTCTCCGTTGTCGAAGTCACTGGCGAAAGCCGGGGGGTCAAGGTAAAAGATTTTAAACACTTCAATGGCGATGCTTTTGGACAAATCTGTGCTGTCGGTGAGTTTATTGAGGCTGTATTGGGTGATGCGGGGCAGATAAGTGTCGTCTTTGTCAATCAATGCCAATATATCTTTAACATGAATTAACTCATGTTTGATGGCGTTGTCATGGTTGATGAGCTTGCTGATTTTGGCATCGTAGCCATTGGCCATGCTGATGACCGGTAAATAATAGGGTTCTGTATACTCCGGTAATATTTCATCAATGGACAGGTTCAATCCGACCATTTGGGCGGCAAAAATCTGTTCGGTGTCAATTTTTAACAAGATATAGGGAAATCCCTCCCGTTCGTACCACGATACATCAGTCACGTTAAGCACCTCATGAACATTTTGCGCTTTCATCAGCTGTTCGAGTGCGTCAAAGTGTTGCGGTTGTAATAATTTCAGATAAATATCTTGCTGGTTTAACATATTAAATTCCTGTTGAGTTCCTGTCTGGGTATTGTTTTGGCTTTGTTAGGTATTGCCTGGTCACAGCGTGATCACCACTTGTCCAGGATAATGCTACCAAGATTCGTCTCCAGGTGTCTGGAAGTCAATGGTTTTTGCGGATATTTTTTCGTTGGATCTGTTTTGGCGCTGTTTGCGATCTGTTGTTGAATTTTTGGTTCTGTTGCTGGAGGGTTACCGTAGGCGGAGCATAAATGCTTCGCCTACTATCATTCTGTTATTTTCTAGCGTATAATTCGCGCCCAAAATTTGAGTTAACTTTTTAGCTCATATTTATTTTTCACATTTACCTTTAACTACAAAGCAGGGCATTAATCATGGCTTTAGAACGTACTTTCTCAATCGTAAAACCTGACGCAGTTGGCAAAAACCTAATCGGCGCTATCTACAGCCGTTTCGAAAACGCTGGTCTGAAAATCGTTGCTTCAAAAATGGTTCACCTTTCTGAAGAAAAAGCACAAGGTTTCTACGCTGAGCACAGCGAACGTCCTTTCTTCGGCGCTTTGGTTGGCTTCATGACGTCTGGTCCTGTTATGGTTCAAGTTTTGGAAGGCGAAGACGCTATCCGTAAAAACCGTGAAATCATGGGTGCTACTAACCCAGCTGAAGCTTTGGCTGGTACTATCCGCGCTGACTTGGCTGATTCAATCGACGAAAATGCCGCTCACGGTTCTGACGCTGTTGAATCTGCTGCACGTGAAATCGCTTATTTCTTCTCTGAAGACGAAGTCTGTGCACGTACTCGTTAAATAGATCTGCTGCGCATTTCTATTGATAGATCTGCTACGCATTTCTATTGATGCCACTGCGTGGCGTTTTTAGAATGAGAAGTAAAGGGGACTTAGGTCCCCTTTGTTGTTGGATGGGATGGTGTTTTATTCATTGCTATGGCTTTTGATGGATAAAAAATATACAATCCTTTCGTTTTTGATTTCCATTACTATCTTCCCAGTTCGTTGTCGAGGAGCACCATGCAAGAAAGCACACAAGTTATGCGCGAAAGTAGCGCTAAAATTAATTTGCTGGATTTAAACCGTGAAAAGTTAACGGAGTTTTTTGCCTCTATTGGCGAAAAGCAATTTCGCGTTCAGCAAGTGATGCAATGGCTTTATCGCTTTGGTGTTGATGATATCGACGAAATGACCAACCTCAATAAGGCACTGCGTGAAAAACTCAAGCGTATGTGTGTAATCGAAGCCCCGGTGATTTCTCGTCAGCAAACGTCCACTGATGGCACCATTAAGTTTGCCTTGCTGCTTAAAGGCGGACAAGAAGTTGAGGCGGTTTGGATCCCTGAAAAAGAGCGCAAAACCCTGTGTGTCTCCTCTCAAGTCGGTTGCGCCCTTGAATGTACTTTCTGCTCTACCGCGCAACAAGGTTTTAACCGCAATTTGTCGGTCAGTGAAATTATTGGCCAGGTTTGGCGCGTGGCCAAACAAGTGGGCATGGTGGGGATCACCAAAGAACGTCCGGTCACCAATGTGGTGATGATGGGCATGGGTGAGCCATTGCTTAACGTCAATAACGTGGTGCCTGCGATGGATTTGATGATGGATGACCAAGCGTTTGGTATGTCAAAACGTCGTGTTACCATCAGCACTTCTGGGGTTGTACCTGCGCTGGATATCCTCAAAACCAAAATTGATGTGGCGCTGGCGATTTCATTACATGCCCCCGATAATAAGCTGCGCGATGAGTTGGTGCCAGTTAATAAAAAGTATCCTATCGAAGAGTTCTTGGCCGCTTGTCGTCGTTATATCGATGGCTCAAAAGCCAACGATCATGTCACCGTTGAATATGTGATGCTTGATGGTGTGAATGATTCAACCGATCAGGCCCATGCATTGGCCGAAACGTTGTCACAAACCCCATCAAAAGTGAACCTTATTCCGTTTAATCCTTATCCGGGCACCCCTTATGGCCGCTCAAGCAATTCTCGTATGGATAGGTTTAGTAAGGTGTTGCAAGAATATGGCATTACCACCATTATTCGCCGTACCCGTGGTGATGATATTGATGCCGCTTGTGGCCAGTTGGTTGGCGAGGTTTTGGACCGAACCAAACGAATGGCAAAAAAACAATCGAAAAAAGACGCAATTGCAGTGAAAATGGTATAGGTTGTGAGGTATTGATGAATAGCGGTTGATTAGGTTAGCGATGTTGCAGGTAAGAGTGTCATGCTTAGGTATTTTAGCAAGTCTAGTGAGGAAATCTTCACTACTTACTTTGTTGTCTATATTGCTATCCACTTTACTGCTAACGGGTTGCGTACAGAGCTCGAGCTATAAGAACTCGGGCAACCCGGTCGATCAAACCGCAGTAGATACCAACGAAGCCGCCAAAACCCGCATTGCACTGGGTTTACAATACCTTAAAGTTGGCGAAATGGGCAACGCCAAAGCCAATCTCGAAAAAGCCCTTCACTTTGCCCCGAAAATGCCAGCCGTGCACAGCGCTTTTGCTTATTATTATCAAAAAGTCGATGAAGCTGAACTGGCAGAACAAGCCTACCTTAAAGCACTTTCGTATGATGCCGATGACCCGGATACGTTAAATAACTACGGTGTATTTTTATGTGGACAAAAACTGTACGACAAAGCCGAAGGCGTTTTTCTGCAAGCCATTAAAGTGCCCAGTTATCTAAAAGTGGCTGAAAGTTACGAGAATGCCGCGCTGTGTGCGATGCAAAACAAACAGTATGTTGAGGCCAAAGACTTTTTTACCTCTTCGTTAGATCACGGCACGCTCAGGGCCAATACGCTGATGAATACCGCCGGACTCAGTTATGCCATGGGCGATTATCGTGATGCGCAAAAATATACTCAGCGATTGACCAATATCGGGGTGATGTCACCGCGGGTATTGTTGCTTAGGGCGTTGGTAGAATTAAAGTTGGGTGATATCACCCAATCGAAGAAATATGGCACTACCTTGGTGTCGAAGTATGTCAAAACCCCGCAAGCGTTGGCTTATCTGTCGAAGAATTTTGACAACACTGAGTTTGAAGTGCTGCGTAAGCGTTATCTTAAAGATGAATATCAGCGTTTTTTGGCGAAACAAACGGACAAACAAAAAGCTGATCGTGCGAATAACAGTGCGGATAAAGTGGCTGTTACGCCGAAAATCAAAAAGAAGCTTAAACCTCCCTTTTTACCTTCACCTTCAACTTCACCTTCACCTTCACCTTCAACTTTAACTTCAACTTCAACTCAAGTTCAGGCAAATATTGCACCAGCCAGTGAAGCCAAACCACAACCTGTTATCGCCAGTCAGCCTGAACCAGCCAATGAGTCTACGGTATCACCCATGGTGTTAACTCCTGTGACTATACCTGTTGCAAAACCTATTGCTGATTCAACTGCTGGCACTGTAATTAAGCCCATTGTTAGTTCGAGTGTTGATTTAAGCCAAACCAGTGGTGACACTAAAATAGTCACGGCTGTACCAACATCTGCCGAAAGTGTGGTTGATATTGAACAAACTTCGTTAAAAGCGTCGGATAAAAGCCGTAAACGACCTTTTCATGTGGTGAAAAAAGATGAGTATCTGTATGATATTTCTGTTAAATATAATATTAAGCTAAAACGACTGATACAATGGAATGGCTTAAGCAATAAAGCTCAAGTAAAAGTCGGCCAAAAAATCTATTTGGCTAAACCCAATACTAAGCCTAAGCCTAATACTGAGCTGACAACAGGTGGCAACAGCTACCATGTGATCGAGCAAGGAGATACTTTATTTGGTCTGTCTTTGAGGTATAATATTTTATTGAAGAAATTGCTACAATGGAATGAACTGACCATCAATGCGCCCCTAAAGTTGGGGCAACGAATTTTAATTGCTAAGCCTAGCTAAGCCGAAATCAAGCCTGAAAGCCATTTGCCATGACTAAAAAAATAGCTGAAGAATTAACCGAAGAAATATCTGAACACACAGAAGTAATGACACCCGGCTTGCTGCTCAAAGAAGCGAGGGTATCATTACAAATGACCCCCGCAGAGATTGCCCGTAAGCTTAACCTGCGCGAATCGTTGATCATTGCTATCGAAGACAACGATTTTGACGCTAAGACATCAATGACCTTTACCCGGGGTTATTTGAAAGGTTATGCCAAGTTGGTGCATGTTGAAGAAGTGGTGATCCTCCAAGCATTTGAGTATTGGAATAATGCCGAACAACAACAACTTGAAATGCAGAGCTTTTCTCATCGTTCGAGCCAAAAAGCACTGGATAACCGCTTATCGATTGTGAGTTATTTGGTGGTGGCCATTTTGTTGGTGATGGTGGTGGTTTGGTGGTTTCAGCGCAACGAAGCGCCGATTGACGCACCGGTGATCAACACCACCGCTAATTCAGCCCAAACAGTGACTCAATCACAAACGGCCGAAGGGGATAGTATCCCTGCCCTGAGTGATGATCCGCAAACGGGTGCGGTGCAAGACCATTTACCAGACAAAGCACAAGACGAGGCACAAGACAATTCGCCAGCAGCTAATGAATCAGGGCAGGGTGTAGAGGTTAGCTCAGCGCTTGGTTCTGAGACGGGTTCGGCCGAAGAGTTGGCGTTGGCGTTAGATCAGCAAATCGCTTCTGAGCTTGATAGCACTGATAAAAACAAAACAGACGATAACGGCGAGCCATTATCTCATCTTGAATTGCGTTTTAGTGACAGTTGTTGGATCAACGTTAAAGATGCCCGTGGCAAGCGAATTGCTATCGGCACTAAAGCCCGGGGCCATTTGACCAGTGTTTACGGACTTGCCCCCTTTGAGATTAAACTCGGCAAACCGGATGTGGTCAGTATTTGGCTCGATGGTGAGCAACGCACGTTACCTTTTTACCCCAAAGGCCGGGTCGCTAACTTCCAGTTAACCGAAAATTCCGCTGAATAACCCCTCGATATTTCAACCTAACCAAAAGATGAATTGATATGTTTGCAGAATCCCCAATCACCCGCCGTAAATCTACCCGCATTATGGTCGGTGATGTGCCGATTGGCGATGGTGCGCCAATTGCGGTGCAGTCAATGACCAACACCGATACCTGTGATGTAGCGGCAACCGTTGCCCAAGTTGAGGCGATACAGCGCATGGGCGCAGATATTGTGCGTGTCTCTGTGCCGACCATGGATGCCGCCGAAGCCTTTAAACAAATCAAGCTGCAAACCACCATTCCGCTGGTGGCTGACATTCATTTTGACTACCGTATCGCCCTTAAAGTGGCCGAATACGGCGTTGACTGTTTGCGCATCAACCCTGGTAATATCGGCAATGAAAGCCGTATTCGCTCGGTGGTGGATGCTGCCAAATACAACAATATTCCGATTCGCATTGGGGTCAACGGTGGTTCATTAGAAAAAGACATTCAAGAAAAGTATCGCGAGCCAAACCCAGAGGCGTTGCTTGAATCTGCCATGCGTCATGTTGATATTCTTGACCGCCTTAATTTTGACCAATTTAAAGTCAGTGTTAAAGCCTCAGATGTATTTTTGGCGGTGGGGGCTTATCGCTTATTGGCCAAACAAATTGTCCAACCTTTACATTTGGGCATCACCGAAGCAGGTGGTTTTAGAGCCGGTGCGGTGAAGTCCGCGGTTGGTTTGGGCATGTTACTGGCCGAAGGTATCGGCGATACACTGCGGGTTTCTTTGGCGGCAGACCCGGTTGAAGAAATTAAAGTCGGTTTTGATATTCTTAATTCATTGCATATTCGCGCCCGTGGCATCAATTTCATTGCCTGTCCGAGTTGTTCAAGGCAAGAGTTTGATGTGGTTAGCACCATGAATGAGTTAGAACAACGCCTCGAAGACATTATCGACCCGATGACGGTCTCGGTGATTGGTTGTGTGGTCAATGGTCCAGGTGAAGCGTTGGCAACGGATATCGGCCTAGCGGGTGCCAGTAAACGCAGTGGTTTGTATATTAATGGCCAGCGGCAAAAATTGCGCATCGATAATAATGATGTGGCGGGCCAGTTGGAAGTTCAGATCCGCGATTTTCTGGCCAAACGGGTGGATATTAAAGTGTTGTAGGATGGTTGCACCGCAGATGGAACCCATCGATTTTGCTCTGACTTATTATCAATCCCTGCCTAGGCGTTATGTTGCTTGCCCCTTGGGGCATAATTGCCTATACTACCGGGCTATTTTTAATCCTGTTGGTCGGTGATCTCATTCACGGCTGATAACAACCTGTTAGTGGTATCTTTGTGGCGAAATCTATCCAGGCAATTCGGGGCATGAACGACTGCCTGCCCGGCGAAACTGAAGTATGGCAAATGGTCGAAACGGTGATCCGCGATACCGTTGCTGCTTATGGTTACTCGGAAATTCGTTTTCCTATTGTCGAATCGACAGACTTGTTTAAACGCTCTATTGGTGAAGTCACCGATATCGTTGAAAAAGAAATGTATACCTTTGAAGACCGTAACGGTGACAGTTTGACCCTGCGCCCTGAAGGCACTGCCTGTTGCGTACGCGCTGGTAACCAACATGGCCTCATTTATAATCAAGAACAACGCTTATGGTATATGGGACCAATGTTCCGCCACGAGCGCCCGCAAAAAGGCCGTTATCGCCAGTTCCATCAATTTGGTCTCGAAACGTTTGGTATCGCCTCTGCTGATATCGACGCTGAGGTGATTTTGTTATCCGCCAGATTATGGCAAAAACTCGGCATCAGCGAGCATGTTCGTCTTGAACTCAATACTTTAGGCTCAAATGAAGACCGTAGCGCGTATCGTGAGGCGTTAGTTGCTTTTCTTGAAACCCATAAAGACCAGTTAGATGAAGACAGTTTACGGCGCATGTACAGCAACCCGTTGCGGGTTTTAGACACCAAAAATCAACAAGTTCAGGCATTATTGGTCGACGCACCAAAGCTGTCTGACTACATGGGTGAAGACTCAAAACAACATTTTTCAGATTTATGTGAACGATTAAGCCAAAATGGCATCAAATACCAGGTTAACGAAAAGCTGGTGCGTGGATTGGACTATTATAATCGCACCGTGTTTGAGTGGATCACCGATTCTCTAGGGGCACAAGGTACGGTTTGTGCTGGCGGCCGTTATGATGGTCTGGTGGAACAACTGGGTGGTAAATCTGCACCAGCTGTAGGTTTTGCCATGGGGCTTGAACGTTTGGTGTTAATGTTACAATCATTGGTGCTTGATAAACCCGATCATGATTTGATCAGAGCGCCTGTTGATGTTTACTTTACCGCCTTTGGCATTAAAGCCGAAATTGAAGCGGTAAAGATTGCTGAATCCTTGCGTGAAAACGTGCCGGGTTTGCGTATTGTTAACCATTGCGGTGGTGGCAATATGAAAAAGCAAATCAAACGGGCAGACAAAAGTGGTGCCAAAGTCGCGTTGATACTCGGTGATAACGAGTTGGCCGACAATGTTGTCGCAGTAAAATATTTGCGTGGCGATAAGAGCCAGCAACAACAATTAGTAGCGCCAGAACAGCTCAGTGCTGTGTTGGCTGATTTAGTTTAAAAAAAATCTGCCAATACAACAGTGCAGTAAGACAAAATTAAGAGGACCTGATGGAAATTTATTCAACTGAAGAACAACAAGAAGAAGCGATTAAAAAAGCGATAAAAGACAATTGGATAGTAGTGCTGGTTGGTGCTGCTATCGGTTTGAGTGCCGTGTATGGCTGGCGTTATTATGATGCTAGCCAGTTGGCGCAGCAAGAAGCAGATTCAGATGCTTATACCATGGTTTTTGAAAGCGCCAGTAAAAATGAAGGCGATATCATTGCCAAATCAAAAGAATATATTTCAAATCATGATAACAAATCGTATACCGTCATGATGGCCATGTTGGCAGCCAAAGAAGCGGTCAGTAAAAAAGATTTGACCGAAGCGACTAGCCAGTTGCAGTGGGCTGCGGACAATACCAATGAAGCTAGCCTTAAAGGGGTGATCTTGTTACGTTTGGCACGTGTTCAAGCAGAGCAGGAACAGTTCAGTGAAGCGTTAGCGACATTAGATAAGCCTATGGCAGAGTCGTTTGCCGCTAGGGCACATGAGCTTAAAGGTGATGTTTATAGCCGTCAAGGTGAGCAAAGCAAAGCGCTTGCGGCTTACCAGCTTGCTGCTGATAAAGGTGGTTTGGAAGGCAATAACGGCTTGCAGTTGAAAATCGATGATTTGGCCGAAGCTGGCCCTGCATTATAATTAAGCAGATGAGGTTTTAGTGAAATTATTTCGTAAAGTATCTTTAATTGCGGCTTTGGCCGTGGCTTTGGCGGCCTGTTCTTCGTCTGACGATGAAGAAGAGATTGTGGTTGCCGAACTGGTTGATATTACTGCGCAATTTGAACCAAAAATACAATGGCAAGCTCAGGTGGGTGACGGCGTTGATGGCCATTTCTCACGCTTGATGCCAGCGATTAACCAAGATGTTTTGTACTCCGCCGGCAGAAATGGCACCGTGGCCGCTTTTAATTTGGCCTCTGGTGAGCAACTGTGGTCGGTGGATGTGCGTAAAGATCCGGCGGGTTATTTTGGCAGTTTGTTTAGCGCTACACTACCTGCACGTATTTCTGGTGGTTTGACCGTTGCTTACGGTAAGGTGTTTCTTGGCACTGAAAACGGCGATGTGATGGCGTTAGATATCACCACAGGCGCGGTGGTTTGGCGTAAGTCTGTTAGAGGTGAAGTGATTGCCCCTCCGGCGACCGGTGAAGGTTTAGTCATTGTTAATACTGGTGCTGGTTATCTGGTGGCATTACATCCGGATGATGGTGACCAGCGTTGGGAATATGAGCAAGAAGTGCCTGCTTTGACCTTGCGGGGTATTAGTACACCCGTGGTTGAAAATGGCGG
>JBLGCB010000173.1:0-12601 GCA_047617105.1 Phenylobacterium sp.
CAATTATGTCTTTGACACCTCAATAGAACAAATGGCTATGGCATTGTTAACCGGGTCAAGTCTGGTGGTGATTAGTGAAGCTCAAAAGCGATCACTTGACCGACTTGATCATTTAATCGATGTTTATGGCATAACACATATTGATGTGCCTGCGAGTTTACTGGCCTTTATAAATAATCGAACGGGGAGTTCGCTTAAACGGGTGGTTTCTGGTGGAGAGGAAACCCCCGTCGCACTTTACCGCAAATTTAAAGGTAAATTGATTAATGAATATGGGCCAACAGAAACCTGTGTTGCCAGCCATCAATATCAGTGTTTGGGGGACGATACCCTGACTCAGCGAATACCTATTGGTAAACCATTGGCCAACACTCGTTGTTATGTATTATCGCCTTTGGGCCAACTGCTACCCATTGGTGCGCCGGGAGAACTGTACATTGGTGGTGTCGGTCTGGCCCGTGGTTATCTACATCGGGCT
This sequence comes from Phenylobacterium sp., assembly GCA_047617105.1. Lineage (GTDB taxonomy): Bacteria > Pseudomonadota > Gammaproteobacteria > Enterobacterales > Alteromonadaceae > JABSOG01. Next base: position 479 of record JBLGCB010000173.1, read on the forward strand.
GAACTGACGCGAGAAAAATTTATCGACAACCCGTTTGCCAACGAGGCCGATATTGCCAAAGGTTATGACAAATTGTATAAAACGGGTGATTTGGTGCGTTATCTGCCTGATGGCAATTTGGTTTATCTGGGGCGAATAGATGAGCAGGTGAAGATACGTGGCTACCGGATAGAACTGGGTGAAATAGAGAATGGATTAATGGCACAAAAAAGCGTCAGGCAGGCGGTGGTCGTGGCGCTGGAGCATGCTGGTAGTAAAGTGCTGGCGGCGTATGTGGTGAGTGAACCGGGTTCAATCATGGATGTTGCATTGTTGCGGGCAGGGTTGGTTGAGACTTTGCCTGAGTATATGATACCGGCAATTTTTACCCCAATAAAAGCAGTGCCGCTGACGATTAACGGCAAACTGGACAAAAAAGCGTTGCCGCAGCCTCAATGGATTGAGGATGATGGCTATGTTGCGCCACGAAATGCGCTGGAAGCGCAATTATGTACCATCTGGCAACAGTTGCTGGGGCTTGGAAGAGTGGGGATTGAGGATAATTTTTTTGGTATTGGCGGGAATTCCATCAATGCGATTAAACTGACGGCGATAAGTCGCCGTGAATTGGGGTTGGATATTGCTCTGGCTCTGCTGTTTTCGCACAGCACCATTGGGGGATTGTCACAGCACTTAGATACAGCAGAAGTGCAAGTTATTCCACATGTGAGGTGTGAGCGTTATCCGTTGTCGTTTGCTCAGGCTCGCTTGTTGTTTATCGAGCGTTTTGAACAGGGTACCGATGCCTACCATATTCCTATGCTGGTGCGGCTAACCGAAGCGGTAAATATGACCGCGCTGCTGGGTGCCTTTAATGTGGTGGCCGACCGACATGTGGTGATGAAGACGGTGTTCCGCACGGATGATAATGATCATAATTATCAGCAAAAGTTAGAAGGCGATCTGTCTTGGCATACTCATACCGTTGCAGAGGATGAATGGTTGACGGCGGTTGCAGCCACCATTGCCCAACCCTTTGATTTAAGTGTGCAAGGTGGACTGCAACTGCATCTTTATGTTACCTCGGCGCATCGGCACCTGTTGATGTTATGGCACCATATGGTATCTGATGAGTGGTCTGATGAAATCTTTGTGGATGAACTTAATACCGCGTATCAGGCATTACTGCACAACAAAACCGTTGACTTACCGCCACTGGATATCAGTTACGGCGATTATGCATTGTGGCAACGCCAATATTTGCAAGGGGACGTACTGGCAAAGTTGGAAGGGTATTGGCAGCAGCAACTGGCGGGGTTTGAGACCTTGAATTTGGCCACCGACCATGAACGTCCGACCTCGTTTGATTATGAGGGCGCTAATGATGAATTTGTTGTTAGTCGTGAGACCTCAAACCAACTGCGCGAGTTGGCGCGGGCACAAAACACCACCTTGTACACCGTGTTGCTCAGTGGCTTTTATGTCATGTTAGCCAGCTTTTCAGGGCAGGATGATATTGTTATTGGCACTCCTTCGGACAACCGTCACCAACCCCAAACTCAGCAATTAATCGGCTTTTTTGTCAATACGCTGGTGTTGCGGGGGAAACTGGACTTTACTGCGGATGTTGAAGCCTTGATTGGGCAGGTTCACCAGCTGGTGAATCAAGGCAGGATCCATCAGGACTTACCGTTTGAACGGGTGGTGGATTTACTGGGTGTTGAACGTGAACTCTCACGTCACCCGGTGTTTCAGGTGTTGTTTAGTTTTTATCATCGTCGACAGTTGAGCAGATCAGCAGAAAATCAATACAATGATTTGCCGTTTATCGTACCTGATACTAGCAAGCAAACGGCTGTTTATTGTTCGGCCAAGTTTGACTTAAGTCTTGACCTGATGGGCGGCGTTGAGGATGGTTGTATTACGGGTAACCTGAATTATGCCACCAGCTTGTTTAGTCAGCAGACCATCGCACGTATGGGGGCGGTCTATCAAAAGGTGCTTGGCGCATTTGTTGACAATTCAAGCCAATGGCTTGGCGGTATAAATCTACTGAGCGAACAGGATCGGTATCAATTATTCGTTGCTTGGAATCAAACGGATGTGACGTATCCTGATAACCCTGAGCCGGAAAAAACCACCCTGCATCAGCTGTTCGAGGCACAGGCAGAAAAAAGCCCCGACAGCACGGCACTGGTATTTGAAAGCGAAGCGTTGAGTTACCGTCAAGTCAATGAAAAAGCCAACCAATTGGCCCGGGTGATACAGACAAGTTATCAGGCGAAGCATAGCAACCCCATATGTGCTGATACCCTGATTGCATTGTATTTTGATCGTTCATTAGAGATGGTGATCAGTATTTTGGCAGTATTAAAAGCGGGTGGCGCCTATGTGCCTATTTCCCCTGAGTATCCAAAAGCTCGAACACGGTTTGTATTAGAGGACACGGCGGCATCGATATTACTGAGCCAAAGTCGATATTGCGAGAGGTTGATCGGTTGGTTTGATGGGCCAAATATGATTACTCCTACCATTTTGGTCGCTGATGCTGCTGAGCTGACCAATGGGGTCTTAAAAGGTAATCTTAAGCCTGTGAGCAGTGCTGAGGATTTGGCCTATGTGATTTATACCTCAGGGACTAGCGGGCAGCCTAAAGGGGTGATGGTGATGCATAAGGCACTGAACCAGCTTGTTTGTCACAATATAGCCTTCTATCAATGGGCAGAAAAAGAAGTGGTGGCTTTGTTTGCCAATTATGTATTTGACACCTCAATAGAACAAATAGCCATCGCATTGTTCACTGGCTCAAGCCTGATTGTGATCAGTGAAGCGCAACAGCAATCACTTGACCGACTTGATCACTTCATTGATGTCTATGGCATAACACATATCGATGCGCCTGCGAGTTTACTTGCTTTGATAGATAATCGGACCGATAGTTCTCTTAGGCGGGTGGTTTCTGGTGGAGAAGAAACACCTGTGGCGCTCTACCTTAAATTTAAAGATATATTAATTAATGAATATGGACCAACCGAAACCTGTGTTGCCAGCCATCAATACCGCTGCTGTGGCGCTGATACTTTGACTCAACGAATACCTATTGGTAAACCGCTGGCGAACACTCGTTGTTATGTATTATCTCCTTCAGGGCAGCCGCTACCCATAGGTGCACCGGGAGAGCTGCACATCGGTGGTGCTGGGCTAGCACGGGGTTATCTGAATCGACCCGAACTGACCCGGGAGAAGTTTATTGATAACCCTTTTGCCACAGCGGCTGATTTGGCCAAAAGGTATGACAAACTGTATAAAACCGGTGATTTGGTGCATTACCTGCCTGATGGCAATTTGGTTTATCTTGGGCGAATAGATGAGCAGGTGAAGGTTCGCGGCTACCGAATCGAGCCGGGTGAAATAGAAAATGCGTTAATGGCTCAGGAGAGTGTCCGTCAGGCAGTCGTAGTGGCGCTGGAACAAACCGACGGTAAGGTATTGGCGGCGTATGTGGTGAGTGAACCGGGTGCGATAATGGATGACACAGGGTTGCGAGCAGGGCTGGCTGAGACTTTGCCGGAGTATATGATACCGGCGAGTTTCAATAAAATTGATCAAGTGCCGCTGACAATCAACGGTAAATTGGACAAGCAAGCGCTGCCGCAGCCTCAATGGATTAACATTGATGGGTATGTTGCGCCGCGAAATCCACTGGAGGCGCAATTTTGTACCATTTGGCAACAACTGTTAGGACTGGAGCGGATTGGGGTTGAGGATAACTTCTTTCGTATCGGGGGGGATTCTATTCTCGCTATCAGGTTGGTTTTACGGTTATCTCGACACGGCTTTAGCTGTCAGGTGAAAACGCTGTTTGAAGCCCCGACAGTCGCCGGGCTGGTGAGCACGTTAAGTCTTGATCAGGTGAGCACGCAGATAAATCCCGAGCAGGGAATATTGACTGGGACTTTTGCCCTGCTGCCGATACAACAAGCGTTTTTTGCCCAGCGGTATCAGACCCCTCATCATTGGAACCAAGCGTTTATGCTGAGGCTGCCGGGGGTTGTCGGTGCAGCGGCGATTGCTCAGGCAATCAACGCTTTTGCGGTGCAACATGATATTTTGCGCTGTACTTTTGAACCCGCAGAGGATGGCGGTTATTGTCAGCGTTATCATTCGATCCAGACGTTTGAACCCGCTCAATTGCAGTTGCTGGATATCGCTGATGTGAATGAACGTCAGCTTCATCGGCAATTGACTGACTGGCAAAGTGACTTTAATTATCTTCAGGGACCGCTGTGGCGAGTGGCCCATTTGAGCGGTTATAGTGATGGCAGTGCACGGCTGTTTTTAGCCTTTCACCATTTGATTATTGATGTTGTGTCCTGGCATATTATTGCCGAGGATATTCAATGCCTGCTGGCAGGCCAAGCGTTGGGAGACAAAGGGAGCAGCTATCGGCAGTGGGTTGCTGCGATACAGGCTTACAATCATCGGCATCCGGGCGAATCGGCGTACTGGCAGGCAGTTAACCAACAGATGAAAGCACTGCCGACACCGGGTAAGATCGATGATCAACTGCTGCAATTGACGGCAGAGCAAACCGATAGGTTGTTGCATCAGGCGGGCTCAGGTTATTACACCAGAGTCAATGATTTGCTGCTCAGTGCACTGGCGATTGCTTTGAAAGCGCAGTTTGGTCGTGACGTCAATCACATTACGCTCGAAGGTCATGGTCGTGAAACGATTGATGAGACGCTGGATCTCAGCCGAACGCTGGGTTGGTTTACCAGTTTGTTCCCGGTGGCGCTGACCGCCGCTGAGGATGTCGAACAAACCATTATACAGACCAAAGAAATGCTGCGGTGCATTCCCAATAATGGCGTTGGTTATGGCGCTTTGTCACAACGCGGACTGCTGGGTGAGGCTTTACCTGCCATCAGTTTTAACTATCTCGGGCAGCTTGAACATCAGGGCGAACAAGGCACAAAAGTACCTGTTACGGCTGACTGGTCGTTAATCACGACAGAGGATTTTGGCACGCAGACTGGAGTCGGCAATGAAGATGACTTGCTGTTAAATATCAATGGTGCCGTTAAGAATGAAGTGTTGAGTTTTGATGTTTCATCGAGGTTGCCAGCAGTACAGGGTCAACCATTTGCCGATGCGTTTAAGGTCGCGTTACTTGCGGTCATTGATGTCGCGGTCAACACCGCCAAAGCTGGTGGTATGCACACCCCGGGTGATTATAGTGTCGCCAGTTTATCAGTTTCCTATCTCAAGGTGTTGCAGGCTCGCTATGATATTGACGCCATTTACCCGGTCACCAGTTTGCAGCAAAGGTTCATTGACCATCACTTAAGTCAGCCAACGGATGACGCTTACCGGGTACAGTTGTTGCTGGATTACCATCTGCCTTTGGATTTGGTCGCCTACCAGCAGGCATGGCGATTGGCGTCGATACGTTATCCTATATTGAGGACGGCGTTTGACTGGCAAGATAACCTCATTCAAATCACTGACAAACGCGCTAGTATTGATAAGCATCACTTTAGCTATATAGATATCAGTGAAATGCCTGAGGGGGAACGAGAGACGGCCATCGCCAGAATAATGGTCGATGATCGGGCTGTCGCGTTTGACTTTACCCGACCGGGGTTGGTTCGTTTTACCGTGATAAAACAAAAAGAAGATCTGTATTCGGTGCTAAATTGTATGCATCATAGCATTACGGATGGCTGGAGTGGGCCGGTATTGCAGCAAACCGTGCATGATTATTATGATGCACTGGTGCAGGGGCGGACACCTGCGGTTGTGGTGGAACAGGTGTATTGGCAGGTGCAGCAATATTATTTGAAACACCAAGACGTATTGCAGCAGTACTGGCAAAGCGCCAGCGCCGGGTTTAGGTCAGTGAATAACCTTGATGCATTGCTGACCCGGCCGATAGATTTGACCCGTGCACGGGTGGTGGCAAATCCACAGTTTGCTACGTTAACGCTGGTCGAAGACCGTTATCAGCGATTGAAAGCCAGCGGTCAGCGACAGGGGGTAACCCTCAACGTGGTGGTACAGTTTGCTTGGCACAAGTTGTTGCAGGTTTATACCAGCGATGAACAGACCATCGTAGGAACGATGGTTTCGGGACGAGAGGTGCCAGTGGAGGGGATCGAATCCAGTGTCGGACTGTACATCAACACCTTACCGTTGGCGGTCAATTGGTCTGAGAAGGTGAGTATTTCGACACTTCTGATGGCTATCCATCAGGATATCGCGCTGCTCAATACCTACAGCGCCATATCCTTGGCGACGCTGCAACACGGCGATCAACGGTTATTTCATAGTGTGTTGGTATTTCAAAATTACCCGTCATCAGTGAATGATGCACAGGCATCAGACACCTCGCAAAAGTCAATTGAGCAAGCCAGCCACTTTCGTCAGGGAAATGAAAAAATGGATTATCCATTGGCGATTGTTGCCTATGAGCAGGGTGAGTCTTTGTATATCCGGCTTGACTACGATGAGACCTGGTTAGATGACGCACAGGCAGGGCGAATTTTGAGCCAATTGAACGTGATATTAGATGCCGTTGCCAACGACCCTGAGCAGCCCCATGATGAGATTGAGCTGCTCAGCAATGACGGTTAAACGGTTACCTATCAGAAGGGCATCGTGAATCAAGCAGTATCGGGCGCTCTGGCCTTTTATGTACGAATTTCAAGTCGTTAATACCATCGCCGTCCAACAGGAAATAGGAGGGCTCCCCTGTTATTCCCCCTTCCTTTTCAGCAAAAAATTCCAGCGAAATATGAAATTCATACGGTAAAATGATTGTGCCCATGTATAGCGGCCTGAGTTGCTTCGCAGCGATGGGTAGCCCAATTGGCCTTCTTTCTCCACCGATATCCAGCATTAATCGATTATCGGTTTTATGACGGTATAAACAAAAATCGCTCTGTGCTTCCTCTGAGTGGTAACGTCCTAAATAGCTATCGAAGGTTGAGGATCGAGTGGTATGAGCAGCAGGCATGATTAAACGAGTGGCTTTGATCTTTCTTTCGGGCAAGGTTATGGTGATGGTGTCCTCATCGTATTGTAGGGAGGTATTCATTGGAAACAGCTGGAATCTGTTTTCTCCGGTTGCTTGCATTTCGTATTCAAGCGGTTTGAATTCGGTGGATATATAGCGAAGAAATAACTTATCCTTTTTATCTTTTTCATCCTTTTTAATTGATATCGTAATCAGAGATTGATTTTCTTTATCCCAAAAATCACCCGTATATTGCTTTTGAGACTTACTGAGCGCCACGATTGTGTTTGGCTTGGGTTGCGGAAAATAGAGTTTTGAGATTTCGTATGCTTTGTCGGCGGCATCGCCATCAGCACGGTTGCAAAAAACTATAAAAGAAATCTCTTCTTCAGGAAAAACCGCCACTCTTGTACTATAACCGGCTAACCATCCACGATGAAGCAATGCTTTATAACTAACACTGGAGTCTTCATCAAATTTGTATTCATCAACGACGTACATGCCAAAAGCATAGTCGTTGTATTTACCGTCACCTGTGACACCGTATGGTGTGGTGAGGTCGTTGATAAACTTTGCGCCAAAGACCTTTTTGGTGATTAAATTACTTGTCCATTTTCTCATGTCATCAATGGTGGTATATAAGCCACTATCACCCACGATATCCAATATTGTCATGTAATCCGAGAAATAGCGATGTCTCTCATCTATTTGCTCTGGACTCGCGATGAAATTACTTAGCATATGTCCCATTGATTTATTAGGAATTAATCGGCTGTAATCACTGTGGAAATGGCTGCTATTCATCCCCAGAGGTTTAAATATATTTTTATCGGTATATTGTTGCAAGCTTTTTCCTGTGACTTGCTCAAGGATCATTTCCAATAGCGCATAACCAGTGTTGCTTTAATCGGTCTTTTGGCCGGGTCTAAAGTTGAGTTGATTTTGTTTGTTGATTAACCTAATTGCATCCTTTTTGGTGATGTTGAAATCTTTGTTGGTCAGTGCGACCAATAGTATATAGTCACGAAGGCCACTGGTATGGTGGACCAAATCTTTGATGGTGATTTCATCAGCATAGGGTACCCTGCCAATCATGGTGATCCCTAGGTCGTTTGCGTAATCAGAGAGTGGGTCGTTAATAGAAAAAGTATTGGTGGTGTCATCGGATAGCATTAAAATGGCCGCTGCGGTAAATTGTTTACTGACTGAAGCCATGCGAAATACCGAATTGTGCGCGTTATTTTTAATGCCATGTTCGAGATTAGCCATGCCATAGGCTTTTTTGAAATTCTGGTGTTTTGTCGATGTTACACTGACATTGCAACTCGGATCATCTGGATGCCATTGCGAAAATATTTTATCGATTGCAGCGTTGTTATGACTACTACTACTACACGCAGATAAAACGATTGCCAAAATGATTAGGGTTATAAGTTTTGAGAGTTTCATTGTAAAATCACCCTTTAGTGAAAAATGTAAAGTAATTGTCGTTACCTATGGTCGTTATTTGTGTCTTTTATAGTTATAGACTAGGTTGGATAAAGCTGCCAGCACGGGGAAATACATTCGATGTTTTAATTGTTTGTGTGCTGGACTCGTTTAGAAATGCTGGCGAAAAAGCAGGAGGTCTATCGGACACTTTGTGTGGCGATGATCAGAGCTGGACAGCAATAGGTGATGTTTAGCACCGAACCCATGCCTTAAGAGGTTTTGCCTTTTGTAGAGGTTGAAGGGGGAACCTTGACGATAGGTTACTCATACTACTACACTTTTATGTAAATAAATTTCACCAGACTAAGGGGACAATTGTGAGAAATATCAACTTTTTGGTTGTTGATGGCAAGATGTTTGTAAATATGGTCAAAAATATTATCATCACCAAATTTGGTGCCAACAAAGTGTATACGGCCACCAATGGTGAAGATGCATTAGCGTTGTTAGAAACAAAAAAAATCGATATGATTATTGCTGACTGGGAACTACGACGGCTCAGCGGCGAAGAGTTGTTATGCAAGGTTCGTAGCCATGAACGTTATAGCGAAATTCCGTTTGTGGTGATGTCAGGTGACGGCGGCAAAGAAGTGGTGGTTAACGCGGTGCAAAGCGGCGCGAGCCAGTTTGTGGTGAAACCCTTCAGCCCCGAAAAACTCGATGATGCCATTCGCAAAGCTTGGAACAGTGCCCAAAAACGTCAGGCCCGTCGTTATTCAGGTCTGCCAGCCCACCACTTAAAAATTCATTGTGGTGGTGAGGTTTTTCAGGCCCAGGTGCAAAACATCAGTCGCTCTGGTTTGCTGATGATCATGACCTTTAAAGAACAATTAAAATTGTTTGGCAAATATGAAATGTCGATTGAGTTTGATGATATTGATAGTGTCGGTATTATTAATGTGTCACCGTTACCTGCTCAAATAATCCGCCTTGGGGTGGCAGAATCCTTTCATCCTTCTACGTTAAAATGCGAAATTGCTTGGATCTTTGCGGCCGAAAAGTTTGATCAAGAAACCAAAGAGAATTTAACCCGGCTATTTACCTTTCTGAAAAACAAGGAACAGGCACAACTTAAGCAAGAATAAAAAAGGTTTGGCATTGGTTTTACTGAGCTTGCGATTACTTTTGGCCAAAATAGATAAAATTTAAATCGCTACTTTCAGTTTTTTTGTTATTACCGACGCATTAAAATTTAACTTTTTATTTACAGCTTGACTACTTACGTAACATGTTGTATAAAATTGCATCGTTATTTAGTCGGAAAAGTGAGATGTCAGAAGTAGAAGCCCCATTTTGTCCAGAGTTGTTTGAAAAGCTCATTCCAGATGCCAGAAAACCAGTGAGTGATATCACCATTGCGATGCTGGCACCTGATATTGATGTTGCTGGTAAAGCACAATTGAAAATGGCGCTGCAAAAGTCTTGGGCGCAATGTGGTCAACGTATTGATCACCGTGAGTTAACTGAACTTGTGGCCGAAGTTCCCTATGGTCAACACACCCATTTCATCTGCCGTTCGGCATTGTCTGAATTCAAACGTCAACGGGTCCTTTATAACCAAAACTATACCGTGGGTTTAAAACACGCTGTTGATGCTTTTGCCAAAAGTTACAAAGAGGCCATTCCGGCCAAAAATAGCTTTAAAGTCCAAGGCTGGCGACTTAACTCTACCGACATCAGTGATTTTAGGCGCAATAATGATGAACGTTTGTTATTGGCCGAACAGCAAATGAAAGGGCACAAACAACGTAACCAGGCGGATGTTGATAACACCATTAAGGCGTTAACCGCGCGCAGTTTTAATATGGCGACGGTGGCACAGCTTAATGCGTTAATTGTATTGTCTAACCGGGCTGAACGATACCACTTGCTGATTTCTCAGGGTCACACCCTGAGCTTGCAGGCAGAATTATTGATTGATCAACACCTCATCCCTCACATGGTTGAAAATACGGTGGCGGGTGATGGTAAGTTGTTTTTGGTCTGGGCCAATTCTCAGCATCATGTGCACACCGCCGATTTACAATCGTTGGCCAAAAATAAAGATTATCAAGCGGTACTTAAAACTTGGGCTAAAGCGGTTTGGCATAAGGCATTTTTGGTCAAAACCGATGCATTAGACCCAGAACTGGCTGATATGGGCACCAGTTTGCCTGCGAATGTCTCCGCCATTGTCGATAAACTCAATGCGCCGTTGCCACTTAAAGTGGCCAAGCTATCTAAAGAGTTGGCCAAAATCGCCTTGATTGAAGATGTCAGCTTTATGTTTGATTATGTCGACCAGAGCCAACCCGTCCGTGGCAGTCTCATCCCTCAGGCTCAGTCATACAAATTAGCAGCAGCCAAAGGGGTGTTGCGCCATGTGCCTTTTAATATTAAAGAGTTGCCTGATTTCCATGGCACCTATCGTTTCAGCCATGATTGCGAGCTGGGCCATAACGACAAAACGTTCACCATTGTCAATGGTCACGCAGACTGCCGCGAGGCGGTGATATCGTTATCGTTGAAAAAACATAAACTGACCGAAGGTGATAAAATCACCATTAGCTGGTTGATTGATGGGGTTCAGATATCTCTTGATGCCAATATTACCGGCCATGATGAGGTACATAAAAGGGTGGCATTACGCTGGTGTGATGAACCTAAATTGGTCAGGCATTTATTTAAAGAATTAGAGCAGCTTGAGGCCTTTGATTGCGCCTTTAAAGAAGATATTCAGGCACCTAAGCTTGATAGTGCGTTACGTAACCTAGTGCTGAGTAATTTGCCTAAGGTATCGATATTTGCCCATTCGCGCAGACAGTCGATGACATTAAGCGCCTTGACCGGACAGCAGCATTTACCGTCATTATTTGTCGACACTGAGCAGCGCGTTAAGCTCGATGCGTTGTTTACTCAAGAGATCCTCTATCAGTTAGCCAATGGCGAAAAATCCTGTAAGGATATTTTGTTGGTGGCGGTTAATGATGGCAAAGTGATTGAACGTCGTTTGATCAGCGATTTCGCTTCTCCTCGTATGATGTTTAAAGTGTTGTCTCATATGGCCCAAATCAGCCAGTTATATGCGTTTGCGCTGGATATGAGCACAACCCGTGAAAAGGCAGTTGATGACATTATCACCATTGAAAACAAATACGTCAGCCATTACAGCCCCGGTAAGGCGAAAAAGCTTGATGCTGGTTTGGCGTTTAATGCCGCGATTCAGCTGGTGGATATTAGTGGCTTGTTTCGGACCTTTGTTGCCCTTCATTAAAGATAAAATCCCTCTGTAAGCTTGCCGCTACGCGGAGCTTACAGAGGGCTTTTATTGGGTTTTTGAACTGCGGGGCTTTGGCTTTTGTATATTCTTCAATTGTATTGGCTCTGTGATGCTGTAAACTGAGGCCCAATAAAACAATGGTATTTTAAAGGGCTGATAGGTGTATATTCATAAGATAGAGCTTGAACATATTAAGTCATTTAATCACTTTATTTGGCAACTGGAAAAGGATGAAGATCCGGCTGGTTGGCATGTGTTGCTGGGGGATAATGGCGCGGGTAAGTCTTCGTTTATTCGGGCTGCGGCTTTGGCTTTGATTGGAATACCTGAGGCGCATAAAACTAGAACCCCTTTCTCTGAATGGGTCGCTAAAGGG
>JBLGCB010000174.1:0-12559 GCA_047617105.1 Phenylobacterium sp.
GTAAGAGTACCGCGTAAGCAACATGAGTGAATATCAATATTACCAATTTAAGATAATCGACCAGGTGTTGAATCAGCAGCAACAAACGCAATTGCGAGATTTGTCACCACAGGCAAAAATCAGTGCCAATGATTTGGTTCATCTGTGTGACTATGGCGAGGTAGCTGTCTCACCAGTGCAACTGATGACAGACTATTTTGACGCCCATGTTTACACGGCCAGTTGGGGTGGTGCTGTGTTGATGTTGAAAATTGCCAAATCCGCTTTGCCATTATCACAGTTACAGCGCTTCGCCAATAACGATGGGCTGACTTATTATGATAGTGATAATAACTGGATTATTGAATGGCGGTTGATGGCCAACAGCCTTGAGCCGGATAGCAGTCTTGAGGCGGATAGCAGCCTTGAGCCAAGTAACAGCCTTGAGCCGCGTAAAAGCCTTGAGCCGTCTGCCAACAGCCCTGAGCTTGATGAGCAATGGATGAAGGATTTGTTGCCCATTAGAGCAGAAATCATCAAAGGTGATTTACGCAGCTTGTATATTGGTTGGGTAAGTGCGCTTTACTTGGCGCAAGATGGAGAAGAAACGGATGATGATGCCGATGAAGAAGAACCGATGCGCCTGACTGGGTTAAACCAATTGACAGTCGCTCAGCAAGCGCTGGTGAGGTTTATTCAAGCCAACCCACTGATGTTGACAGCCGCCAGCATAAATCAACCTGAGGGTAACCCACGTACAGCAAAGGATATCGCGAAAAACCTTTAGTGTGATATTCTTAGGAATGAAAACTGAATAAAACCCAAAACTTGCTATAGAATGCCGTAGGGTGGTCACGTTGTTTGTGCCCACGCGTGACCTTGCAGCTTATAGGGAAACCTTTTTCATAGGTATATGCCATGGTTCGCGCCTTCCTAAGTGACCTTACAGTTTATAGGGAACCTTTCTCATAGGTATATGCCATGGTTCGCGCCTTCCTAAGCACATCCGGATATTTTTCAATGGCAAATCCTCAACATGGCACCTGAACAATCACCTCACATCCCGGTGAGTCAACCCGATTGGCCAATAGCAGGTCACCTTGGTGGGCTTCTACGATTTGTCGAGCCAACACTAAGCCAATACCTGAACCTTTGGCTTTGGTAGTATAAAATGGCACAAACAAGTTGTCCGGGTTGTTTAATCCTGACCCTTGGTCTTTGATTTTTATCACTAGGTTATCGTTGCTGTTAATGGCGCAATCGATGGTGATTTCACCTTGTGGTGAGGTCATGGCTTCATCGGCATTTTTGATCAGATTGATCAGCAATTGTTCGAATTGTACTGGGTCGAGTGTTGCCTGCAATTGAACCGGGCAATTAAGCACGATTTCGCGGTGTTCGTAAAAGCTGATGACATTGTGAATTAACCCGCTGATGTTAACCACTTGTTTGTCTGGTTCGGGCAAACGACTCAACTGGCGGTAACTATCAATAAAGGTTCTGAGGCTGTTGGCCCGCTCATGAATGATGTGTAGACCGTCTTGTAGGTCACTTTTGTCTTCGCTGTTATTGTTATCATCGCCATTACTGTTGTTATTAAAGCCATCACTGTGCTCAACCATCCGCTTGAGGGTCTGGCTGAGAGATGATATTGGCGTCAGTGAGTTATTGATTTCGTGGCTTAATACTCTGATGAGATTTTGCCAAGTTTTGCGCTCTTCGCGGCGCAATAAGTCGCGAACGTCGGTGATAAATAATAATTGATGAGATTGCCCACCTTCAATATATTGGTCGCGATACACTGAAAACTTACCACTGCGCAGGGGAAAGGACCATTGTATTACTTTTGCCTCAGGCGATGATTCAGGCGCTGTTGTGAGTGAGTCGATAAAGTCAGGCAGGGCCAAAGTGGCGCTATCCATCCCAGTCAACTGTTCAACATTAAGATTAAATAGTTTCGCAGCTGCCGGATTGGCCAATGAAATATGCTGGTGACCATCAATGGCGATGATCGCCACATCGATTTGACGGATGATTTTTGCCAGTAGTAGTTGATGCTCTTTGACCTCGAGTCGTTGGTTGGCCAAGGTGTCTGATAGGGTATTAATTTGTTTGACCAAATCGCCCAGTGCACTGGTGGTCAATTCATTACGGCCCTTGAGACTGTAATCCCCAGTGGCCATGGCTTCAAGCAAGTTCGATAGGGTGCGAAACAAGTAATCGGTTTTGCTGCTAATACTGTAGGTACAATAGGCGATGACGATGGCCAAAATAATCGCGGCCATGATGGTGAGATAAACCGATAGTTCGCTGTTGAACATTAAGATGATCAGCGCCACCGCACAGGGCAGCGACGAGATTAAAGATAGCAACAGTAATTTGCGTTCAAATGGTAGCGTCGATCGTGAAGTCATAAGCTCATTTTTTATATTTGATACTTTTCGAGCCGGCGATAAAAAGCACTGCGGCTTAAGCCCAGCGATTTTGCCGTGTCTATCGCATTGCCCTTGTGTGTATTGAGTCTGGCGATAATCACTTGTTTGTCAATCTCATCAAGGCTTAAATCATTGCACAATGTTGCTGTTTGCTGTTCTGAAGGGGCGGGTTTTGCCATACCAGCGGGTAACATCAACTGAGCCGCGGTGATATTACTGCTTGAATGGAGTAAAATCACTCGCTCAAGTACGTGACTTAATTCACGAATATTACCCGGCCAGTGGTATTGGCTGAGGGCCTGTTTTGCTTGGTCATCGAGGGTCGGGCAGGGTTGGTGATATTTGTCGGCAAAGTGGCGGATAAAGTGCTCTGCCAGCAAGGGGATGTCTTCAAGCCGTTCTTTGAGCGGCGGGATAACCAGTGCCATGGTATTTAAACGATACAATAAATCCATGCGGAAAGTTTTTTGTGCCACCATGTCATTTAAATCTGCATTGGTGGCAGAGATAATACGCACGTTGGTGGTTTGGGTTTTTGACGAACCGACTTTTTCAAATTGCTGTTCTTCAATTACCCGCAATAACTTGGCTTGCTGCGACAATGGGATATTGCCAATTTCATCTAAAAATAAGGTGCCGTTATTGGCCAGTTCAAAACGGCCAATACGCTGCGTTTTGGCATCGGTGAAAGCACCTTTGACATGGCCGAACATTTCACTTTCGAATAAAGATTCACTGATACTGCCCATATTGACCGCAACAAATGTTTCACTGCTACGTTTGGCCTGTTGGTGAATATGGCGGGCCAGCAGACTTTTGCCAGTGCCGTTATCGCCAGTAATGATGATATTGATATCGGTTTGCGCAATGTGTTCTATGGTGGTCATCAATTGCGCCATGGCCGGGGAAGCGGCAATTAACAAACCTGGTGAATCTTGGTTAAGGGCTTGTTTGAGCAGTTGATTTTCTTCACTGAGGCATTCTTGAGAATGTAAGCTTTGGCCGAGTTTGATTTGATTGTGCAAAATGCTCAGCAGGCGATCGTTTTCCCAAGGTTTTTGCACAAAATCCCCAGCACCGCGCTGCATGGTTTGCACTGCGACATCAATGGTACCCCAACCTGTCATCACCACGATGGGCAGGTTATCATCGAGTTTTTTGATATTGCTGATCAAATCTAGCCCTTCATTACCTGAGGTGGTATCGAGGCTATAATTCAAATCCATCAGCACAATATCAACATCTTGTTGCTTGATAAAAAACAGCGCTTCTTGTGGTTGGGTTGCGGTGGTGACCACAAACCCTTGTGTTTTGAGCAGCATTCGCAGTGAAGCGATGATATCTGCGTCGTCGTCAACCACCAAAATGCGGTGTTTTTGATTCATGTTAACTGCCTGTTTCGATGGATTAATACTTAGGCTTAGCCAAGGCTTAGCCAAGGCTTAGCCTTGATATTGCCTATGGTAATATGAAAAACGCTAAGCTACAAACGCCTACTCATACCGCAATGCCACATTTGGCTCCAATCGAACCACCCGTGCAGCAGGAATATACGTCGCCAGCAATACCACGGTAGCGATAAACAGTGGCACGGCAGCAAAAACCAGGTAAATACTGCCATCGGTGATATCAATCAGGTCGAGAATAATGCCGCTAAATAAAAATGCTAGCGGCAAACCCATTACAGTGCCTATAAGCAATTGCCATATGCCTTGTTTCATCAACATTTTGATCACCATGATGTCGGTTGAACCCAATGCGCGTCTGATACCCAACTCTTGGGTGCGCTGGCTGATGGCGTTTGACATCAGGGCATATATACCACTGCCTGCCAGCACAGTGGCACACAGACCAAATATCATAAACAGATTAATCATAAAGTTGATGCCAGCGGTATTGCGCGAAACCACTTTCTCGATGGTCTTGACCTGAAACGCTGGTACACTGCCGTCGACAGCATCAATGCCTTGTAACATCGGTTTTAATAATCGGCTGGCGTCTGCATGGGTTGTCGGATTGGCTTTGGCGACTAGGGTCATATAACCATAACCCTGTTGCAGATTAGAGCGGTAAATGGTGGTTCGATATTTAAAGTCAGCAAAAGGTTGACCATGGATCACGTGGCCAACAACGCCAATCACTCGATACCATTGCTGATCTTTATCGTCTGCCCATTTTACCCGTTTACCGATGGCGTTGTTGAAGGTGTTAGCATCGTGATTGCCTGAACTTGGCCAGAATTTGGCGGCAAAAGAGTCACTCACGATCGCGACTTTGTCAGAATCCTGGTTATCACTTGCATTAAAGTAACGACCACTGAGCAATGGAATTTCAAACAATGCCAGTGCACCGGGCATGGCTGAAATGGTATTGGCCCTTGGGGTTGGGCTGTCTTTAACCATTTCAAATCCTTCTGGTTGTACCGCCCGATAGCCGCCATTTTCTGCGGGTGTGCTGCTAATGGCAGTGACGCCTGCGACGCCGGGGATTTGGTTTATTTGTGCGATGGCAGTTTGAAAGTATTGAATCCGTTTTTCAGCGGTATCGTAGCTGGCTTCTGGTAAAGCGATTTGAGCGGTCAGCATATTGGTGGTTTTTGCACCATAGTCGATATTGTTGGCCATTTTCACCGCCACGGTCATCATGCTGGCGGCGGTCAATAAACAAATCGACAAGGCCACTTCAAATACTACCAAAAATTGGCTGGTTTTTTTCGCTTTACGGCTTGGTGCACCGCGGGTGCCGTCTCTTAGCACGGCATTAAAATCGCCTTTAATAATTTTCAGCGCAGGTAATAATCCGGTGAACAACGCCGTTAGTAACGTCAGTGCTATTGTGGTGAGGATTAAAGAGCCATCAAGCTGGATGTTCCACCAAAAGGGCGCTCTACCATTAATAAAGGTGGGCAGTATGTGATTGGTGGTTTCGAGTGCCCAAGCGGCCATCAGTAAAGCAAATACGCCACCGATACTGCAAATAATCAAACTTTCCCACAGCATTTGCATGACTAGACGGCTTTGCGGTGCGCCAAGTGCCACTCTGATGGCCGTTTCTTTGGCGCGTTCGTTGCTTCGTGCGTACAATAGATTGGCGACATTGGTACAGGCCAACAGCAATACCAAACCCACGGCGACCATCATAATCATCATCATTGGTTCGCTTCTCGCGCCCATAATGCTGGCCATAAACGTATTGGCCACCAGCGACTCATCTTTATTGAATTCAGGGTATTGTTGGTTGACTCGTTTCATGATTTGGCGCATTTCGCTGTTGGCTTGGGTTGCGCTGACACCGGGTTTTAACAGCCCATATACGGTGACTTGGGGGCTTTGTGCACGGGTATATTGGCTTGGGTCAAACTGAATCGGTAACCATAGCTGGCTTGCTCGGGGAAACAGATAACCCTGAGGCATCACTCCGATGATCTCAGTCTTTTTGCCATCAACTTCGACGGTTTGGCCAACAATATCCTGACGACCGATAAAATAGTTTTGCCACAACTCATAACCAATCACGGCGACCAAATTGGCGCCCGGGATATCGTCATTTTGGTTAAACAAGCGACCCTTTATGGGCAGAGTTGCGGTATAGGTGAACAGCTCTGGTTGGGCGTAAACGGCGTTATAGCTGGCGGCCACTTCACCGCCACTGACAGTGACAATACCGCGCTGCATCGCGCCGAGCATTGAAAAGCTGCTGGACTGTTGTTTGACATCTTGATAGTTGATGTATTTTACTTGGCCACCATTGTGCAGTACGCCGTTGATATCAATATCGACCACCACCATACGTTCGCCGTTGTTAAAATCGAGCGGTTTAAACATCACCACATTGATGAAGGTGAACATATAAAGGCAGATGCCCAGACCACAGGCCATCACCCCAACGGTGAGGGCGGTGAATGAAGGCTTTTTCATCAGCAGCCTTAATGCATATTTAAAATCAATCCAAAATTTCATCAAGAACTCCTTAAGCGGCTTGGTCTGTTTTTGGCAGGATTGAATCAGAAATCACCTGACCATCAAATATTTCTACCAGACGATCAGCACATTGGGCTGAACGTGGGTCGTGGGTGACCATACAAATCGTTGCGCCGTCTTGATGCAGTGAACTGAGTAAATCCATCACTGCCTGAGCATTGTTGGAGTCGAGGTTACCAGTGGGCTCATCTGCCAGAATCAATGAAGGATTACCGGCAATGGCTCGGGCTACGGCGACCCGTTGCTGCTGACCGCCTGACAGTTGAGAGGGAAAGTGGCGGTTACGATGGCTCATATCGACTTTGGCCAGCGCATTCTTGACCATGGCGTGGCGTTCAGATTTGGAGATATCGGTGCGATAGGTTAAGGGTAACTCGATATTTTCTTCGACGGTTAAATCGCTGATCAGATTAAAAGATTGAAAGACAAAACCAATTTCTTTATTACGGATAAAGGCGCGCTGGTTTTTGTCAATATCACTAACATCGTGCTCATTGAGGATAAATTGGCCTTCGGTGGCCACATCTAGCAAACCAAGAATGGATAATAGCGTCGATTTACCGCAGCCAGACGGTCCGGTGATAGACAGGTATTCACCAGAATTAATGGT
Organism: Phenylobacterium sp.; assembly: GCA_047617105.1. Classification (GTDB taxonomy): domain Bacteria; phylum Pseudomonadota; class Gammaproteobacteria; order Enterobacterales; family Alteromonadaceae; genus JABSOG01. The sequence goes on from JBLGCB010000174.1 coordinate 7,005, forward strand.
CAGGTTAATGGCCTTTAAGGCGTGGGTTTCTACTTCGTCGGTTAAAAACACTTTTTTGATATTGCTCAGTTCGATTAATGTTGTCATGATAAAAAGTCCTTAATTAATGCTAATTCGATTGATATGTTCCCAGGCACTGTGGTCAGACAAAATAATCTGATCGCCGGGGATTAAACCGTTAATAATTTGAATTTGGTTGCTGGAGCCGATGCCAAATTGCACCGTGGCTTTTTCGGCGTGCTGGCCATCGGCGGAGACTTTATAGATGATGGCTGTTGATTGGCTTTGGGCGAATGTTGGGCGGCCAACATAGAGGGTATTGCTCAATTGGTTAATTTCAATTTGGCCATCAATGCTTAAGTCGGGTCGGGCTTCCCCGGGTAGGGGTTGGTCAAAAGCAATATCAACCAAAACGGTGCCATTGTTGACCGCAGGGTCGATACGAATGACATGGCCGACGACTTTATTGAGTCTGGTATCAATCACCGCTTTTTGGCCGATAACCACATCACGAATTTGGCGTTCAGGGATTTTTAATTCAGCAATCAATTTATCCTGTCTGGCCAGTTTGGCGATATTGCTACCGATAGCGATACGTTGACCTGGTTCCAGTGGCATTTCTTGTACCACACCGTCAAGCGTGGCGATAACCTGGAGCGAAGCGACTTCTTCTTCAGCTCGATTAAGGGTTTTGGCGAGTTTTTTCAGCCGTGCTGCTTTGGCGCGTAACTGGGCGGTTTTGTTTTCTTCGAGTTTGGCAAAACGTTCGATTTCAATGTCCCAGCGGCGTTTAAGCTGGCGGGTTTCAAGTTTCGACTTTTTATAATCGAGCATTGATACCGAACCTTTGCCTCGGTCGAGTAAGGTCTGCTCGGCATCTAGTCGTAATTTGGCGCTTTCATACAACATCTCGGCGTTAATGACGGCCGCTTTTTGATCGAGGAGTTGGGATTGCAAAGCCACATCTAATGCTTTGCTTTCTTCTGTTGATGCTTCGAGTTCCCAGCGGGTTTCTTCGGCCAATTGACGTAATTGCGGATTACTCAGCTCCATCAGCAAATCTCCTTTGGCGACCACCGCACCGGGTTTAACCAGTACGCGTTCAACCCGGCCTTCAACATTGGCTGCTATCCAGCGAATATCGCTGGGCACCAATACCCCATTGCCGCGTACATTAACGGTCAACTCACCTTGTGCAACGGTGCCTATCAGCAGGTTGTTGCGCTGGGCTGAATAAGCAGATACTTCAATTTGCGTTGCTGCCATCACGATAGCGGTTAAGGCGGCCACGGACAGCATTTTTTTCCAATGTTGTTGAAACCATGAAATGGGTTGCTTTGCTCTGGCGATATCCATCGTTTGCTGCCTCTTTTGCGGTGGTGAACTGGTTGCTGATGCATGTGTTGATAGCTATAGAGCAGGATTGGTGCCAATTTATAAGTTGTTGATATTTCGCCGATTTTAGTTTTTTGCTTGCTATGGCTGGTGAGGGTATCCCACAAATGGGATGGCCATTTTTGAGATTGTATCCCAGTTGTGGGATTTGGTTTTATCTATGGTGAAATATAAGCTAGGGTGCAAAGTGCAAACCTTAAAATTGCAGCTATAATGATTATTGATCACCCAAGTATGATCTCACTCGCCAAAAGACACTTGTTGAATAAACAGTGATGAATAACTGTTTTGGTGAGAGGAATATACTGATTAAAACTAGTTTTGGCTAAATCAGACACAGTTAAAGATGATCATGTTAATGCACAAGTGAAAATATTTAATTTTTAATAAATATTAAGGTTGTCAGTTGACAACCTTTTTAAATAAGACTATTCTTTAAAGGAATTATTGAAATGACACGAAAAAAACATGCGAAAAAAGACATAGAAAGTGCGCTGCTTTATGCAGAATTACAAGGTTGGCGGGTTGCGGTTGGTGGGAGCCATGCTTGGGGTAAAATTTATTGCCCTTACAATAATCGCGAATGTCGATGTGGCGAGTTTTGTATTTCCAGTGTTTGGAGTACTCCCAAGAATTCTGGTAACCATGCCAAATTAATAAGACGTGTTGTTGACAATTGCACCGAAGCAAAAAAGAGGGTTCACTAATGAAAGAATTTGATTTTACACTTAAATTTTCGTTTGCACAGCTTGATGATGATGCCGCAGATTACGTTGAACAACTCGGCGCAGCGGGTTGTGATGATGCCTTGATTGGTATTGGCCAAAAGGGCAGGGTAGCGTTGCAATTTTTGCGAGAAGCAGATAATGCCAATGATGCGGTGTTGTCAGCGATTGAAGCGGTTAAAAGCGTTATTGCAGATGCCAAATTGGTTGAAGCAGCACCAGATTTGGTCGGGTTGTCGGATATTGCAGAGCTATTAGGGTTTTCTCGCCAAAATATGCGTAAGTTGATGTTAACTCATCAGTTGACTTTTCCAGCGCCAATGCATGAAGGTAAATCGGCGATTTGGCATTTGGCCAAAGTGTTGGTTTGGTTTGAAGCGAATCAGAATAAATCAATTGACCCTGTATTGCTTGAAACCGCCCATTCTACCATGCAACTGAATATTGGCAGAGGTGTGGCTTGCTTGGATCAACCATTTGCGCAAAGGGTTGGTGTGCTTATGGTGTAAAAAGCGAGTTTGTGCAGTTGTGCTATACTTTAGATTATGTTTCACAAAACGATTTTTTTAAGAGAGGTCCTATGGGGATCACAAGTGTGATTGGTTTTAGTTACTTGGTTGTGGTGGTGGCGTCAAGCTACCTTTCGGCGCATCTATGGCATGGTTACTTTATTCATCAGAAATAATGACCGCAGTGGTTTTTTACCCATATCCCGGTACCTGTTGTTTGTACCGGGGATGGTATTCCTCTAGAGCAAGCATGAAAATGTTTGCGCCTTAATATCTCCCCCTTAAATTCTCCGTCTTTATTCTAGGCTGTTGCTAAGGTGGCAAACAAACCAAAGACTACGGCGAAGATCAGCCAAATTAATTGATTGGGGTTTTTCGATGAATAACGCCTAGTTTTGTGGCTAGAGTCTGATGGTTTACTGATGCTTGACAGTGTTGATGTTGCCAAACGACTGGGGTTTTTGTTCACAATAATGCCCTCCTGAAAGGTCAATAAGTGTAATGAGTTTACAGCTGTGTTACAGGATAAGGTTCGTCATCACATTTCAATATCAGTCGTTGATACCTGATTTGCAAGTTGGCGGTTTTGCAATCATAGAACGTCTTCACTAGCGTTATCTATACTAGTGCAGAACAGCCCTTAGACCAGAAACTTTGCGTCCTTAGTTTTCACTAAGTTTGCCTTTATCACTTTTAATGCAGCTTATTTAACTTTGGATCCTAAATTTGATTGTAGTGCTATGATGGAATAAATGCCATCGGTCCAAAGATATTAATGTTTTTTGTTTAACTGTTCGCCATTGTTCTGTAAGAGTTTCCTCTACAGCCCTTATAAACCCTGACCTTCACCGAAGCTTCACCAAGTCTTTACGCTGTATTCCCCCGCAATTCACTGGGCCTTCAACCAGTTTTTTTCGACCAAGCGTATATTGGATCACACAATTAAATCGAATTAATGGCAATTGAAGGAAATACAAAAATGAGTAATCAATCCGCTTCGGGCGATCTGTTGGGCCACCCTAAGGGCCTGTTTGTACTGTTTGGCACAGAAATGTGGGAACGAATGAGTTACTACGGTTTGCGTGGTATCTTTATTTTATACCTGACCTCTACGGTGGCGACCGGGGCGTTTGGCTGGTCGGCGATGAGTGAGTCAGAGGTGACTGCTAACGCGTTAAGTTTTCTTGGTACATTTATGTTCATGGTATATGTCACCCCTGTGATTGGCGGTTGGCTGGCCGACAATAATCTTGGTCAACGTAAAGCGATTATTATTGGTGGTTTGCTGATGGCCATGGGTCAATTTGCGCTGGCGGTGCCTTATCGTTTTATTGAGGGTTTTGAACTGGCCTTTTTATATCTCGGGATGATTTTGCTGATCATTGGCAATGGTTTCTTTAAACCCAATATTTCTACCATGGTGGGTGACTTGTATCAGCCAGGTGATCATCGTCGTGATCAGGCTTTTACCATTTTCTACATGGGCATCAACGTTGGTTCAACCCTAGGTTTTTTGGTGGTCGGCACCATCGGTGAGAAAGTAGATTATCAAATGGGCTTTATGGCCGCTGGTGTGGGCATGTTGCTGTCATTAATGGTGCAATTATGGTTTGGGGATAAATATCTTGGTGATTTGGGTAAAAAACCATCGGCTAAGGCGAATGTGGAGGCTGCTAATACCCCTAAAGCCCCGTTAACCCCAGTTGAAAAAGACCGCATCAAAGCGATTTTGATGTTGAGTTTCTTCACCGTGTTTTTCTTTATGGGTTTTGAACAAGCGGCGGGGGCCATGACCCTGTTTGCTAAAAATCACACTGATTTAAGCCTCTTTGGTTGGGAGATGCCCGCTAGTTGGTTACAGGTGGTTAATCCGATATTTGTGGTTTTATTGGCGCCTGTGATGGGCAAACTATGGATGGGCTTGGGCAAAAATGACCCGTCGACGCCGAAAAAATTCTCTATGGGCATGGTTTTTCTTGGTGCTGGTTTTGTGGTGATGGTTGGTGCTGCGATGCAAATTAGTGATGGTTCTAAAGCGGCCATCTGGTGGTTGGTGGTGATGTATATTTTGCATACCATTGGCGAGTTGTGCTTATCACCGATTGGTTTATCGATGGTAACCAAGTTATCGCCCGTGCGTTATGTGTCATTTATGATGGGTATGTGGTTCTTCTTTACTGCGATGGGCAGTTATCTGGCTGCTGTGGCGGGTATGATTGTTGGCGAAGCCGGACCTTTGGCCACCTTTGCTGGGGTCTCTGGCTTCTGTCTGGCGGCGGGTCTCGCGCTGTATTTGCTGAGTGATAAAATTGTGATGTGGATGCATGGTGCTGATGATGAAGAACCAGAGTCTGCTGAAGGTTTAGTCGTCGCTCAATTATAGCTGTATTTGAGCAGTATGGGTTCCGCGAAGGCGGAGCTCATTCTTGATTTGTAACACCTTCTTACGTAATAAACCGCGACATATTAACAACCGGGTTCTCTTCATCAAAGCACTGCTATACTATGGATTGTGAGATTCATGGACTGTTCTCTTTTAAGTATGTAGGGAAAGAGTTTCGTCTGAGAGTTTAAATCCGTTAGGAATGCATAAATGATTATCAACAAATTCGCCCAATCTCCCTTGTCGCATAAAAAATCAGGTTGGCTTAAGCTTACCATGATGAGCGCTTTACTGGGGTTGATGGTGACGCTGGCTGGTTGTAGCGATAAACCCGCTGATGCATCAAACACCGCACAAACTGATGAAAAATCTGAAGATGGTAAAGAGAAAAAAGAAAAGGCACCCATCCCTGTTGAAGTGGTTGCGGTGGCACGAGGTGATATTCAACAAACCTACCGTACCATAACTACCCTTGAAGCAGAGCGAGATGCTCAGGTGATTGCGCGTTCGACCGGGTTGGTGCGGTCGATTTTGGTTGAAGAG
>JBLGCB010000175.1:0-12495 GCA_047617105.1 Phenylobacterium sp.
AGTATATAAAGGAAGTTAACATGAACAAGCAGAACACCAACGAAGTAAGCTTAGAAACACTTGAAATCAACTTAGAGCAAGCTCAAGTGATGAAAGATGACGAATTAAAGACGGTTACTGGCGGTTATGTTACTAGCCCTGAGAACGATGGCGCAGGCACTAACTGTAGACTCCATAACTAAGCATTAGTTGGGTGCGCAATGCGCACCGTTTTATGCCAAAAATCTATTTTAAATGAAGTATATAAAGGAAGTTAATATGAACAAGCAAAACACCAATGAAGTAAGCTTAGAAACACTTGAAATCAACTTAGAGCAAGCTCAAGTGATGCAAGATGACGAATTAAAGACGGTTACTGGCGGTTATGTTACTAGCCCTGAGAACGATGGCGCAGGCACTAACTGTAGACTCCATAACTAAGCATTAGTTGGGTGCGCACTGCGCACCATCTGCTCAGCCCCCGTTATCAACTTGATGAGGGCTGAGCAATTTTTTTGTTTCAATCAAACCTCTTATACCTATCAATTTTTTTCACAAACGCTAAACTCAGCAAAGGCAGATTAACGCAGCCAACTAACAATCAACGACAGCCAACTAAAACCAAATACAGCCAACAAAGGAACTGAACCATTGCCAATGTTTAAAAAACCTTTCAAAGTGATCCGCCAACTTGATGTGATGGACTGCGGTCCTACCTGTATCATGATGATAGGGGCATTTTATGGCAAAAATTACAGCCTCAACCACTTAAGACAATTATGCGACAAAGGCCAGCAAGGGGTCAGTCTGCTGGGCATCAACCGGGCAGCCGAAGAATTGGGTTTTAAGACCTTACCGCTCAAGCTGAATGTTGAAACGTTTATCAATCAAGCCAAATTACCCTGTATTGTCCACTGGCAAGGCGATCATTATGTGGTGGTTCATAAAATCAGCAAAGGCAAGGTCAGCATTGCCGATCCGGGCACTGGCAAAGCCACCATGACGGTAGCACAATTCAGTGAATTTTGGACCCAGGGAAACGAAAGCGGCATCGCCCTATTTGTTGAACCCACCGAAAAATTCTATCAACAAGAGCAAGAACATCAACAGCCCCAGAGCAAAAACGGTCTTAAACGTCTGCTCAATCACTTATTTCGCTTTAAAAAGTTTCTCGCTCAGTTGGGCCTCGGCGCATTACTTGGCTCAGTCCTTAATCTTATTTTTCCTTTTTTAACTCAGGCGCTGGTCGACCATGGTATCGGCAACCGAGATATCAATTTTGTTTATGCCATTTTAATCGCCCAACTGATGCTATTTTTCAGTCGTACCGCGACCGAATTTATTCGTGGCTGGATATTGGTGCATATGGGCACCCGGATTAATATTGCGGTGATCAGTGAATTTCTGATGAAACTGATGCGCTTGCCGTTATCGTATTTTAACAGCCGTAACCTCGGTGATGTGCTGCAAAGGGTGTCTGATCACGACAAGATTGAAGAATTTCTCACCTCCCATTCCATCAACATTGTGTTTGCTTTGCTCAATTTGGTGATCTTCAGCATTATTATGGCCATCTATAGCACCGCTATTTTTATGGTGTTCTTTTTTGGCAGCATCGCCTCCATTGGCTGGGTGATGTTATTTTTAAACCGCAGACGAGTGTTAGATTATCAACATTTTAGTCAAATGCGAGCCAATCAAAATACCATTCTCCAATTGGTCAATGGGATGCCCGAAATTAAGATGAACCAAGCAGAAGCCAGTCAACGCTGGGCCTGGGAAGGCATTCAGGCGAAATTATTTAATGTCAGATTAAAATCCTTGGCACTAGAACAATATCAGCAAGCAGGTACGTTATTTTTTAACGAAGGCAAAAACATTATCATCACCTTTATGGCCGCCAACCTGGTGATCAGCGGCGAACTCACCCTGGGTATGATGATGGCCATCACCTATATTCTTGGCCAGATGAATGCCCCCATCGAACAATTATTACAGTTTATTCGTCAAGCTCAAGATGCCAAACTCTCTATGGAACGCCTCGGTGAAATCCAAGATATGCGTGAAGAAAAAGACGAATTAGGCGTTGAACTGAGCGAAACCGTACCTCAGGGCAATATCGATTTAGACGATGTTTGTTTTAAATATTCTCGCCATGACAAAGGTAATGTCATTGATCATTTGTCGCTCAGCATCCCTTATCAAAAAACCACCGCGATTGTTGGCAGCAGTGGCAGCGGCAAAACCACCCTAGTGAAGCTGTTGTTAAAATTTTTCCCGCTGGATAACGGCCGTATTTCAATCAACGACCAAGACCTGAACTTTGTCGACCCGGATGCCTGGCGCAGCAAATGTGGTGTGGTGATGCAAGACGGTTATATCTTTAACGATACTATTGGCAAAAACATTGCCGTGGGCAACCATAAAATTGATTTTGAACGGGTGGCCATGGCGGCGAAAAGCGCCAATATTCACGCTGAAATCGAACGTTTACCCCAGGGTTATCACACCAAAATAGGTCAAGAAGGCATCGGCTTAAGCGGCGGGCAAACCCAACGGGTGTTGATTGCCCGTGCAATTTATAAAAACCCCGACTTTTTATTTTTTGATGAAGCGACATCGGCATTAGATGCCAATAATGAAAAAATCATTCAACAGAATCTACAGCAGTTCTATAAAGGCAAAACCGTGGTGGTGGTGGCACACCGCTTAAGCACGGTTAAAAATGCCGATCAGATTATCGTGCTCGACCAAGGACAAATTGTTGAACAGGGCAATCACCAACAATTAACCGAGAAAAAAGGCTTTTACTACGAATTGGTGAAAAATCAACTGGAATTGGGGGCTTAAGATGGAAGACTTAGCATTATGTGAAGCACAATCAAGCCAAGAGATTATCGGCAGAGAACCTTCGTGGATTGTCCGTTTTGGCATCACTTTGGTGTTTGTGGTGGTAACGCTATTACTGTTGATCAGCTGGTTTATTCAGTATCCTGACACCATCTACAGCGAAGTCACCGTGACCACTCAACAACCCCCCGTGCAACTGGTGGCCAAAGTGAATGGCCGTATCACCCGGATTTTTGTTGCCCAAGGTGAAGCCGTAGAACCTGGCCAACCCTTGGTATTGCTTGAAAACAGCGCCAATTACGACACCTTGATGGCTTTAAAAGCCAAGTTACAGCCACTTAAACCCGCGGATTTAAGCCAGTTAGACGAGCTGGATATCAGCGAACTCGGTCAGCTACAGCCCTTTGTTAATCAGCTTAATCAAGCCTTGAACGAATTACATCTACATGAAAATTCGGCGCAATTGGCAACCCGGATCCAAAACACCGAAGCGTTAAGCCAGCAATATCAGATGTTACGACGTCAGTTAGACAATAAGTTACTGACCATGAATAAAAAACTCGCCCTTGAAGCAGAACTCCTGAGCAATAACCAGTTGTTAAAAAAGCAGGGCTTGGTGACAGCGGTAGAGTTGGTGGCGATAGAAAATCGTTACCTTGATAAAAAACTCGCCTTGGATGATATCAACATCCAAAGCGAACTCTATAACGTCAAAATCAAAGAATTTGCCCATCAATTGTCAGAATATCGCATTGAACGTGAAGAGCAGACCCGGCAGTTAAGAACCGCCCGAGCCAACAGTTATTCGGCGTTGATGAGTCAGATTGATCAGTGGCAGCAGACCTATTTGCTTGTTGCACCGACCGCAGGTAGCGCCTCGTTTTCAAATTACTGGAGTATTAATCAGCAGGTAAAAATCGCCGATGTGGTGGTCAGCATTGTTAATGGTTCGGTCAGTAAAGTCGGCAAAATGTGGGTTGATCAACGTGGTGCCGGTAAAATCAAACCCGGCCAATCGGTTAGCATTGAACTGGCCAGCTTCCCAGCGCAAGAATACGGCAAACTCGAAGGCACCGTGAAATCTATCGCCCTACTGCCAGACAGCCGAGGTTATATGGTCGATGTGGCTCTGCCAGACACGTTAACCAGCAGCTATGGCAAGTCATTGGGCTTTACCCCCAATATGACCGGAAAAGCCAAAGTGGTGACGCAGAAAAAACGTTTGCTCGAACGGTTTTTGGATAAAATTATTTATGCTTTTGATTCGGTGTAATCACCGTTGCCGAGAATCCTCCGCCAGCCGAAAACCAACGCTGTTACGCCGTGCCGACACCGCAGCGTTATGGCGATTAGACACCCGTAACGCCCAGCGACCATCCTGCCAAGAGCCGCCACGGATCACCCGTTTATTGCAATCACCATCGGATAAATTGGCTTTGCCTTGCTCAGGTTTGGCCTGATACGAACGGTCGTCCCAGCAATCTTGCACCCATTCCCATACGTTGCCATGCATATCAAACAGGCCATACGGGTTGGCAGTAAACTGCTTAACCGATTGGGTCTTGTTCGGTTTATTACATTCGCCCGAGGTATTGCCAAACAATGCCTGACCACAATCTTTGTTATCTCCCCAATGAAAACGCGTCACGGTGCCCGCTCTGGCGGCATATTCCCATTGCGCTTCAGTGGGCAGCCGGTATTTACGCGCGCTTAAGCTGTTAAGCCACGGCAGGTAATGTTGGCTGATATCATTCCAGCTCACCCCGGTAATGGGCCGCTCACCTTTGCCCCAGCCATAATCTCTTACCCTTGGGCACGCCTTGGCGTTAATACACGGCTGATACATCGCCCAAGTGACTTCATGGGCCAACAGGTTAAAACCCTTTATCTGGCGCTCATGACGAGGTTTTTCATCGCCATCGCAATCGCTTGCCCCTTCATTACAACCCATGATAAAAGTGCCGTCGGGGATTTTCACCATCGCTTGATTGATTTGCTGAATCAGATTCGGCAATACCCGTTTGGCGGTTTTTTTCAGCATCGCCAACAAGGTTGGGCTGACTTTGGCCGAGATAGTGCGGCCCTTATTTTTCTTAACATCCTGAACAAAAGCGCGTAGCCCTCTGCGAGTGGGTATGTCGAGTAAACCATCTGCCGTACCTTCGAGATAACCGAGGCGAATTAATTGCGTTTGACTGTCTAAAATCCGTTGCTTCATCTGTGCTCGCAGTTTCTCCTGACGCGCCAGTTCAAGGGCCAATTCTTTTTCTTGCACCAGTTTATCGGCCTGTAGTTGTGCCAACAAGGGTAAAACTTGCTCAACATAAACCCCAGATGGGTGTTGATTAAGATAAGCCTGATAATCTTCGATGGTATGCGCCGTCTGCGCCACCAGCCACATTTCTAGGTCATCAATAGCATGAAGTTTGTCTTTGGCCTCTTGTTGGTGCAGACCTTTAGCATGAGCGGCCAAATAAGCCAGATAAGCGTCTTTATTGTCTTGCTCAAGCGCCACTTGCCAATCAGCCTCATCAACCAAGGCTGCGATTTTTTGCTCGGCATCTTGGCCAAAAAGGCCCTCGGTAAACTGTTCGCGGTAAGCTTGGTAAGTGTCGATAGTGTTGGCCGCAATCGCCTGTTGCCATGCCTTTTCATCGAGCGCACGATACGCCGCTTGGGCAGGTTCGACAAAGTCACTGTTTTCATACTCTGCGACAAAAGCCAGATACCCCTCAGGGGTGTTAACTTGTTGCGCCTCGTCCCATGCCCGATTATCGATTTGTGTCCAGAGGTAAATCAAAACGCCCAGCCCAAGCGCCATTATCGCCCCAACCACCGCCAGTGCGATTAGCTTGAGTTTTTTACGTTTGGCCGTCAATTGCTCAACAAACTTTTTCGCCATCTGCACATAAGTGCCTTGGGGATAACGTTCGAGGTATTGTTGATAATCACCAAGGCGATTACGCTCGCCGGCATCACGCCAAGTGGCTTGTTCAGCTTGCGCTCTGGCTTCTTTGGCATAACGACCTTTAGGGTAGGCCTTCAGATAAACCTGAAACTCTTTATAACTGTCTAAGGTTTCAGCCGCTTGCCAGGCCCGTTGTTCTTCATCACTTGCCATTTTATCTGTCAACGCCTTTTGGTTGGTTTCACACCGTGACAGCGCAGCCCCATGAGGAAAAAGTTGCCGATAAATATCGTAAACCTCAGGGTTTTGCATTGACTGTGCTTGTTGCTCAGTCAGTTGCCATGCTTTTTCATCTGCTTCGTTAACATGCTGGCCTTGTGGCCATGCTTTGCAATATTGGCCTAAAGCCTCGACGGTATTGAGTTGCTCGGCCTGTTGCCATGCTGCCAAATGTTGGTCCTGCTGACGGGTCTTTGATGCCTCACGGCTCCATTTGCGTGATTCTGGCTCTGCCTTGGGTTCTGGTTCAGGCTGTGGTTTAGGCTTTTCCTTAGGTTCTGGCTTAGGCTTTGCCTTAGATTCTAGCTTAGTTTTAGGCTTAGGTTCTGGTGTCGATTGCAGATGTTGTTTAATCACCTCATCGGGTAAACCCAGCGCCCTGCCCGCCTCTTCCAGCGCTTCTTTGATGCACCTATCAAGTGTGGCGTTGTTACGGTGTTTGTCAATGCTGTTTAACCAATTTTGCAACGGCTCGATGGTCTCAGCCAGTTCACTTTTGAGTTGCGCAATCAGCCCATGTAATCCGCCTTGATCCAATCCACCAATATCCGCTAATGCTTGCAAGGTAGGCAAATCGGCATCGTTGATTTTACCTTGGGTTGTTAGCAATTGTTCGACTTTGCTGATCAGCGGTTTTAGTGCCGGTTTAATCGGGTCTTCTGCGGGGGCCATTTCAGTGAAGGTATCATGATCGGGTTCAGCGGGCGCAACCCCGTCTTCAGACAAAACACGTTTTAAAGCCTGTAAAAAATCAGCGGCATCAACCGGCCGTTGCTCTTTTTGTTGCGCCAGCGCCTGGAGCAATAACTGATTACAGCCCGATGGTAATTGCGGTTGATAATCTATCGGCTCAGCAAATCGTCCTTCGGGTAATATTCCGGAGATCATCCGATAAGCCAACACTGCAACGCTATATACATCGGAGCGACAATCGACATGTTTGGCGCTTTGGCGCTGCTCGGGACTCATATAGTTATGCGAACCCATACCAACACCACTTTGGCTATGGCCTGCATCGGGCAATTTGGCAATGCCAAAATCACACAGTTGCAATTGATTATCGTCACCAAGCAGCAAGTTGGCCGGTTTGATGTCTCGGTGCGTCAGCCCCGCCTGATGCACTGGCACCAACGCAGTGAGGATTTGTTGCAGATAATTTAACGCGATGGGTAAGGGTAATTGGCGCGGTTGTTGCCCGGGCGGCAACTCTGCAATCAGTTGAATATCGGTGGCATCACTGCCCAGCAACTGCTTAAGCGAGCGAGACAAATAAGGCATGGTGTAATAAGGTGCGCCCTCTTTGGTCACACCAAAATCGTACATATCGACGATATGAGCATTAGTGCTGAGTTGGCGCAGGGTTTTCGCTTCATCAATAAAACGTTGTTTTAATACCGACTCGGCGTCTTGGGTTGCAGAGGTAATTAAGCTGGCCAGCTGTTTGTCTTTGATACAAAACAGTTTGATCGCCACTTGTTGATCTAAATGCGGATCTCGCGCCAAATACACGGTGCCAAATCCGCCCTGACCTAGCGGTTTGATCACTTCATACTTGCCAATGGACAGCGCAGACTGGCTGGCAGAAGTATCGGGCAGCAGCTGGTCGATAATATTTAATGCTTGGCTAAGCTGGTCTAGGGTATGAATGGTCAGTGACTTGATCAGCGGATGGTCGCTGATGGTATCACCCGCATTTACCGCGGGCACAAAACACTGAACATCAATGCCTTGTTGTTGCCATTGTTGTAGCTCGGTATGCGAACGCTGTAATTTGGCCGCCACCGCCGCCACCGCATTGATGGATTTGTCTTTTTTAATCACCCCAGTGGCCCAAATCACCACATCGCCCTGTCCCGGTTCGCTTGATGCTGGTGCCAGACAGTTAAGATGATAGGCATAATGGGCGAGATAAAAGCCCAATTGCCAGCTACTACCCTGATCAATGCGTTCGCTAACATCAAGGCGAAAAGCACCGTGGCCAAAATCCTGATGGATTAACCCGGTGCCCTTTTTAACAAACTCGTGATAACGGTGGCTGATCGGCAACGACTCAACGGTGCCATTAAGACACACCACCGATTGGATATTTTCCTCCTCCTCAGTGACCTGTTGTATCCTAGTCAGGCCCTGGGTGGTGGCAACGTAAACATATACGTTCATTTAAACTAGGCTTAACTCCGTATCCATATTGCGCAAAGACAATAACCGTGGATCTTGGGTGGCCAGTAACACTTGAGTTTGATGATCTATTTGACCAGGAAACGCCAAGCGACAATAAATCTCATCACCACTGACATGTAAAATCAACGGTTTATCACCCGCCACGAGGTTGTGGTAGTCGATTTCAAGCACGATATACATTTGCCCCGGACGACTTTTCGCCGCTCTAAATTTAATTTTAAAGCCTTCACCAATACGCTGACTCACTTCATCAGAATCACTGGCATGGGCCTCACGGGGGGCATACGCACAACGATTTTGCGCCAATAACTGTTTATAGACCCGCCGATTTGACAAATTGCTGGCCAATGCCCTGCTCACCCGATCGGCGTCGATATTGTCATTACCCAACACATAATGCAAAATCTCGGCATACATCACGGGCTTTTCTCGGGCAGCTTGGTCTGATGCATTCAACCCTCTGCGGGCCTGAATGATGACAAAAGCTTGCTCTGCCAATGGCTCAGGGTTTTGTTGTGCTTCTCTCATAGTATGTTCCCTTATTAATCATCTAAATACATTTTCTCAAAGGTACTTAAGAATATGCAAAGATCAGCGGCGGATTTTTCTGCTAACGCCGAGGTTGATGAAAATAATCCATTAATGGCTTTAAACAATACCTTAATCTGGCCCTGACACAAACCCAAGGTATCAAATCCTTGTTCGTAATCCGTCAATAGATGGGCATCGGTCAAATCGGGTAACTGTTTGAACCCTTGGCGATTATTGGCTTTAAACGCGGTTCTGGCCTGTTGAATGAGCTGGTTAACGCCAGGATGCTGTAAGCAATATTGCGCGATGCCATCAAAAAACAGCTTGGTTATCTGTTCAACCAAATCCTGACCACTGGCCTGCTTATCTTGTGCCAATACCTCTTCGCGAATCGATAACAGCGTCTGTTTAATCTCAGTCCAGTCTTGGTTCGACAATAACTGCGCCATCGGTTGCAAGGCGCAGGTTTGTTTTAATTCAGTCAATATATGGACAATGGCCAAGCGCACATTGACCAAGGTGATATTTAAAGCGTCGATATCTTGCTGATAAAGCGCATATAAATCGCCTTCATCTTTGCTTAACTTAGCGCTGATCACCGCTTTATCACCACCGCGTACGGCCTGCAATAATTCAGCCTGCCAGTCGCCGAACAACCGCATTCGAACCACCGACAAGGGCAATTGGCTGAGTGTCGTGGTGGCCGCTATCACCGGTTCAAGTAATTGTAGCTGCGCCTTGGTGACAAATTTCGGCGACCCGGCCAGCCACTCAACCGAGACAGTATCGTCACGGGCACTAAGCCTATCACTGAGCAAATCGTCAAGCATCTCAGGGTGAATTTCGCCTTGATCAGTGTCGAAACCTATCGCAGCGGCATAGGTCACCGCCTGTTGGCTACTACCAATATCCAGTGCCTGCAAAAGACTGATAAAGTTTTCTACCACAGTACGGTAACGACGAAATCCGAGGCCGTCATCTTGGTCCAGTGCCATTTCTTGCCAAAAGGCCAATACCACCTCATCGTTGACGCTTTCTTTTATACTGGTACTCTGTTGCTGATCTTGGCTTTTTAACCACTGAGATAGAAAACGAAAACGCCGCTGTTGTTGCGCCGGTGCCAGATGATCATTGAGATATGCATAGAGTTTTTTTTGCAGTTCAGACGAGAAGGTTTTGAGCTGTTTAAGGCTAGTGTCGGCCAATTGTGTTTCAGCGTCTTGCACGATATCCGGGGAGATATTGACCAGCAATTCAAATAATACCGCCAAATAACCCACTCTGGTGGGCGAAATGGCAAATTCACTGGTCTTACTATCTACAGTGATCTGCAAAAAGTCTTTGCCCATCTTAACCTTATTGTTATCAGAGCCGCTATCACCATCAAAGGCAAAAGCGAGCCGAAAACGTTTAGGGGTGATGGATTCAGCCAGCCAGAAAAAATCCAACAATGGTGAATGTCGGCTATTAATGGTGGGCCGTTGCAATACCGCAAACAAACAATAACTCAGTTCAAGGCAAGCTTTGCCGTAGTTGCGGCAAATCACCGACTGTGCCACGGCATTCACATCATTGGGGCGAAACTTATACCCTGCCAATCCCGGGGTTTCGCGCAGGCTGTCAAACATGCCAATCAGTTCATCGCTGACGCCATATCGCGCTAGGGCACTACTCTCGGCATTACTGTTAGAGCTATCCTGGGAACTGGTATCAGAGCTACTCTGGGAATTACTATCCGTAATTGCGTTATAATCCGCTGTCATTTATGGTCGGTTGATTGGCTTAAGGTCTTGTTGCTTAACCATAAAAGAAAAGGGAGTCGGGTGCAAGGGGGATAGAAGCGAGCAGATGTTTCGCTGAGCATTCAGGAGAACGTCAATGCCCCTACTCCCCCACATCCCGCTGCAAATTATACGCCCGTAACGCCCGCAAATTACTCACCAAAGCTTGACGTTCGGCGGGTAACTGTTTAAACGCGGCCAATTGGGCATTGGCCTGTTGTTCAGCCTCGACAGCAGGCCGAGCAGCAACATTACCACCATTACCCTGACGCAAGGCCAGCATTTGATTCAAACGGCTATTGGGGTCGGCAAAATCATCCAACCGCAGCAACTGCGCTTTGGCATCTAACTCAATACGTAGTTTAGGGCGGTTCTGCTTCCATCGAGGCAGCGGTTGCTGCACCGCGGGTTTTGGCGGTGAAAAATAATCACCTTTGAGGGTTTCGCCCGCAGCTTGTGGGATTTGTGGACCAATGGCATTCACTGGCATTTCAATGACAGTCTCTACTGGCTGAGCATATTGCCGAGCATAGGTTTCACTTGACCCACCAAAGCCATCTAGTGCCGCGCGAACTTTAGGGTGTTTAAGATAAAACTCTCGTTTGCCCAATACCTGAGTGACATAATTGACGGTTGCGGGGATCATTCGCAATCCCTCTGGGGTAACAACGCTATCGTTACCTTCACTTTTATAAGCAGACAAAGCGATATCAAGATAATCATCATATTGGTTTAATAACTGTTTCAGGTGTTTTAGCCCAGTGGCAATATTGGTTCGGGCATCAAATAAACGATAGGCTGGCACAGCAAATAACTTCACCCCTGTTTCGGGTTGCATTTGCATCACTCCACGGCCACCGTCAGCACTAACCGCTTCAGGTTCAAAACCCGAGCCGACATCGGCTATCGCCAGTGCCAGTGCTGGCGGAAAATCTGCTTTAACCGCTTCACTAACCACCAAGTCCATCACTTTTTCACGTCTATCTTCAACTGGGCTGGCAAAACAAACAGGCATAACGGCCAATAGCATAAATATTAACCTATTCACCTTTTTACTCATCCTCTTATACATTAGAGCGTCTCCAAACGTTGCAACCATTGCGGGTTAAGTTGGGTGATGACCAAATCAGGTCGATTGATCTTTGCTTGGATGGCCATCGCCTTATCTACCGTTAACGAAGGTGGCAATGCCAGAACAATCTTGCCGCCTTGCGGCAAGGTTGCCGGGATCACCTGGTTTAACTGCTGATCATAATAATGATCATTAAAATAAAACAAATACGTCTGCTCTGCCGCTTGAGTCTGTTGATCTGAGGGTTGTTCGGTATGATCAGCCTCAGCTTTTGTTTCAACTAGGGCCATTTGATCACCATCAAGTGGCGGGTGAGCCACCTGAACGTTATCGCTGGGTACGTTCATTGATACCATCGCCAAGATCATGATGGCAAAAAAGGCCATCGCCAAGGCCAGTGCCACTTCGGTTAAAGCGTGATTGGTTGCATTATCTTCCATTTTTAAAGCCCCTTTATAATGTTTAGCCGTTATCAATAGATAAGGTTGTTACAGGTTATGCAAAGACCAGCGAGATTTTTGACAATTGTGTCACTTCTTAACCTACACAATGATTATTTAACCTTTTTTTACCTTTTATTTACTTATTAGTGGCAAGGTGGCAAATCCCTTAAGGCAAAGCAGGCAAAAAGTTGCCGATTTTTTTGCGCTAAATGATCAATCAAATCATTACTTTAGATAAAACGGTAAATATCATGGTCAAAAAACCAGCGTAAAAGGCTGTTTATTGGTTTTGTTTTGGTTATACTCGTTTTTCCACCTAACTGGCGACGGCACTGATTTGGCAAGATATGCCATCAGCGCAAAACCTGGCGTAGTAAATTAATGGAAGGTAGGAGTAGCGAACGGAAGCACCGTATTATAAGGGCTTTACAGCCCAGGTAGGATCCTCAAATGCGGTTTATCAACAGCTTG
>JBLGCB010000176.1:0-12408 GCA_047617105.1 Phenylobacterium sp.
GGAATAAAGCGATGCCACTGACAAACAGGCCATGGCGGTAATGAGTAGTGTTTTGACTGACTTATTGCGCAGCAGATACACCCACATGGCACACAGAGCATAACTATAAAGAATGTCCCCATACCAAATAAAGTGGGCGTGAATGAGGCCAAATAACAATAACCAACCATTGCGTTGGTAATGCAGGCTGGCAGAGTGACCAAATTTGGCTTCGGCCCGTTGTGCAAACAGGCAAACACCAGCACCAAACAGAATCGAAAATAAGCCCATAAATTTAGAATCGGCGAAAAGGTGGCTAAAAGACCAAACGGCGAGGTTGATGCCCTCCAGGTTGCCCCAAGCCGTGGGGTTTAAATAAGCCGCGCCTGGCATCGCAAAGCTTTGGATATTCATCAATAAAATGCCCAGTAAGGCAAAACCTCTGAGAATATCCAAATGGTCGATACGGGTGGTTTGTTGTGTCGGTGTGGATGTTGTTGTCGTGATTGAAGTCATATAAGCTCCGGTCCGTGATTTTTGTTTGGTGATTAGGACGTGGCTAGTATGTGGCAAAACACTTCAGCCAGCAACAAAACAAAATAAAATTCGACAACACTCTGAGATTCTTCTAGAGTTAATTTTGTACAATCAAATGTAAGTCACTAATCTCTACAAGGAAATGTTTATTATGAATACCATGACAATCAAGGCATTACTGCGTCTATTTATTTTTGTTCTTCTTCCTACAGGCATATCGACCACGGCTTTTGCTGTTGGTATTGTGGCTGTTGACCGCTATAAATCTAATACCTTCAAGACCAATACCTTCAAGACCAATACCTTCAAATCTAATACCTTCAAGCCCAAGATCCAACTGGCGACTGTCTATCGGCAAGGCATTGACCTTAAAGCTTGGTGGGTCAGTGAAAAACTCGATGGCGTCAGAGCCTATTGGAATGGCCATCAACTGATATCACGCCAAGGCAATGTGTTTGCTGCCCCCGATTGGTTTACCGCTAACTTTCCTGATGAGCCGCTAGATGGTGAGTTATGGATTGGTCGTGAGCAATTTGAACGGGTATCGGGCATTGTGCGACAAAAGCGCGCTGATAATCAGGCGTGGCGCGACGTTAGGTTAATGATTTTCGATTTGCCTGATTCATCAGAGGTATTTTCACAGCGCATTCAACAGATGAAAACACTGATTGAGCAAGTCGACTCTCCTTATTTGGCGATGGTGACGCAAATACAGTTGAATCATCAGCAGCAATTGACAGCGATGCTTGACCGCGTTGTTACTGGTGGCGGTGAAGGATTGATGTTGCACCGTGGTGAGTCGCACTACCAGATGCGCCGCAGTCATGATTTAATGAAGCTAAAACGCCATGATGATGCTGAAGCTCGGGTGTTAAAATACTTGCCGGGCAAAGGTAAGTTTAAAGGTATGATGGGGGCATTGTTGGTGCAAACGGTCGATGGTATTACCTTTAAGATTGGCACTGGCTTCAGCAATCGACTGCGTGCTAACCCGCCGCCGATTGGCAGTGAGATCACCTTTAAGTATTACGGCAAGACGGTCAATAATGTGCCGCGTTTTGCCAGTTTTTTACGAATAAAATCGCCCCCTTTTCGCTAGCGAAAAGGGGGCGCTTTTATGAGGTTTAAGAGCGAAAAACTTTAATGGGTGCGTGTTGGCTGTCATCCATCAACTCAACTGTCATTCTAATCGTTAAGGCGCGCCAGTCTAGCTTAAAAATTGGCCAAAAGTTCTACGCTGAAATCGCCCTTCCTGTCGATTAGGCGAATTTGTGCTAAAAGCGTCATATCTCATGCCGAGAAAGTATAACAAGGCTGGTCTAAGGGGCCGAAATGTTCATCGACATGTGCTTTAGGAATGATACAATCGGGGGCATCTTTCTTCATTATATAAAGTTGCCATGATCCCAGTTGTTGGTTACCAAGATAGCCTCGATCCTACCGTAGTCCGTTACTTATCTGAGCTTGCTCAATCCTCCTTTGCTGGCGATGTCGAACAGTCCTATGCCAGCCGACTCACCGTGGCCACTGATAACAGTGTTTATCAGCTGATGCCGCAGGCGGTGATTTTTCCCAAATCCCTTGATGATATCGTGGCATTGACCAAACTGGGTAATCTCAGTGAATTTAAAACCATTACATTTAGTCCTCGTGGCGGTGGTACGGGCACCAATGGCCAATCTTTAACGCCGGGTGTGGTGATTGACCTGTCACGCCATATGCGCAACATCATTGAGATTAATGTTGAAGAACGCTGGGTGAAAGTCCAGACCGGGGTGATCAAAGATCAACTCAATGATTTTTTAAGACCCCACGGCTTCTTTTTCGCACCGGATTTATCCACCAGTAACCGTGCCACCATCGGCGGCATGGTGAATACCGATGCCTCGGGGCAGGGGTCATTAATTTATGGTAAAACCAGTGATCATATCCTCGGTTTAACCAGCGTGATGATTGATGGCAGTGTGTTAAAGACGACAAAAAACGCCGTTGAGGTAGCAGAAAAACTGGCCACAGAAGATTCTGTCAGCGGCAAAGTCTATCAGCAGGTGATCGACACTGGACGCAATAAGCGCGCGCAAATTTTGGCAAAATTCCCCCGTTTAAACCGCTTTTTAACCGGTTACGATCTCGAACACGTGTTTAACGATGATTTATCTGAGTTTGACTTATCAAGAGTGATTGCAGGCTCCGAAGGTACGCTGGCGTTTGTGACCGAAGCCAAATTAAACATCACCCCTTTAGCGCCACATAAGGCCTTGCTGAATATCAAATATGATAGCTTTCAATCGGCCTTGCGTAATTCTCCTTTTTTGGTTGAAGCCAAAGCCACTTCGGTAGAAACCGTCGATAGCAATGTACTCAACCTGGCCAAAAAGGATATTGTTTGGTATTCGGTATCTGACTATATTGAGGCGGTGCCGGGCAAAGAAATTAATGGTTTGAATATTGTTGAATTTAACAGTGAAGATGAAGCCAGCTTAAAGCAGCAAATTGATGGATTGGCACAACGGTTAGATCAGCTGATTGACAACAATGAAGCCGGGGTGATTGGTTATCAAATCACTTATGATAAAACGGCGATTGGTAAAATTTATGCCATGCGTAAAAAAGCGGTGGGTTTGCTGGGCAATACCGAGGGCACCAAAAAACCCCAAGCGTTTGCCGAGGATACAGCGGTACCACCGGAATGTCTGGCCGATTATATTATGGAGTTTCGTCAGCTGCTGGACGATAATCATCTTGATTATGGTATGTTTGGTCATGTTGATGCCGGGGTTTTACATGTGCGGCCAGCACTGGATTTATGTGATCCGCAACAAGAAGTGCTGTTAAGACAAATCTCTGATCAAGTGGTTGCACTCACGGCCAAATACAACGGCGTGATGTTTGGTGAACACGGCCGGGGTTATCGCAGTGAATATGGTCCGGCGTTTTTTGGTGATGAACTATTTACCGAGTTGCGAAAAATCAAAGCAGCATTTGACCCGGATAATCGGCTTAATCCTGGCAAAATATGTACACCTTATGCCAGTGATCACGCTTTGGTGTCAGTTGATGATACCAAACGTGGTGCCTATGACCGCCAAATCCCAGTCAAGATCAAAGAAAGCCTTGAAGTGCCAATGAACTGTAATGGCAACGGTTTGTGCTTTAACTATGACACCACATCACCGATGTGTCCGTCTTATAAAGTCAGTAAAGATCGTCGTTTCTCACCCAAAGGCCGAGCTGGTTTGATGCGCGAATGGATGCGGCTGATGAGCAATCAAGGTATCAATATTGTCGATGAAGAAAAACGCATTGCCAAAGGGGAGGGCAGTTCGTGGTTTGAAAAATTTAGCAACACCAGCTCAACCAAGTCCGTTGATGATTTTTCTCATCAAGTATTTGACGCCATGGATACCTGTTTGGCGTGTAAAGCGTGTTCGAGTCAGTGTCCGGTGAAGGTCGATGTGCCTGAGTTCAGAGCGCGATTTTTAAGCCTGTATTACGACCGCTATAACCGCCCCGTGAAAGACTATTTTGTTGGCATTATCGAAGAACTGGCCCCTATCATGGCCAAAGTGCCTAGTTTGGTCAATACCGCGCTGAAACTGCCGTTGGTCAACAAAGCCATTAAGAAAACCATTGGTTATGTGGATACACCGTTATTATCACAACCGACCCTCAAACAGCGGGTGAAATCTCAATATGATTTTGATTATAATGCCTTAAATCAACTGTCTACGGCCCAAAAAGCCAAAACAGTGATCGTGGTGCAAGACCCGTTCACCACTTTTTATGAAGCACAGTTAATTGACAGTTTATTGCAGTTTATCGCCAAAATTGGCTATAAAGCGGTTTTATTGCCCTATAAACCCAATGGTAAACCGCAACATGTGAAAGGGTTTATGGGCAGCTTTAGCAAAACGGCCAGCAAAGCCGCCGATTTCCTTAACCATGTGGCGAAACTCGACATACCCATGGTGGGATCTGATGCTTCAATGGTGCTATGTTATCGCGATGAATATAACCAAATACTGGGTGACAAACGCGGTGATTTTAAGGTGCTGCTGGTGCATGAATGGCTTCGAGATGTGCCTGTTGAGAAAGTGGCTGCGAAAGTCGGTGGTGACAATGATTACTACTTGTTTGGCCACTGCACTGAAAAAACCACGTTACCTAACTCACAAAATGAATGGGTAGCGATTTTCAAACAGTTCGGTCTTAACCTCAATATCGTCAGTACAGGTTGTTGTGGCATGGCGGGCACCTATGGTCATGAAGCCAAGAACCAAGACAATTCGAAGGGAATATATGAAATGAGTTGGCAACAGCCGATTCAGAAGCTGGATGAAGACAAAATTGTCGTTACTGGCTTTTCATGCCGCTCTCAAGTGGGTCGTTTAGAAGGTAAAAAGCCAAAGCATCCCATTGAAGTATTGCTGTCGGCAATCTAATCAGGGTTTTAAAATTCAATAAAGTCGCTTAATTTTGTAACTGTTCAGTGTGCTTAGATTTCGCTTCAGAACAAGGCGTTCTTATACGGTAATAGGCGCACGGAAAATAGGCGCATATAGGATATATGCAACTGTTTGAGTACGAAAATAACGCCGTTATGGAGCGAAAGATGAGTGCAATGAGATTTTTATAGGAAGTCATCGCCGCCACCACCACCTAACATAACCTCACCGGCATCGGCCAGTCTACGGGCTGTAGAGAGAATCTCTTTTTGCGCCGCTTCCACTTCACTGACCCGTACAGGGGCCATCGCTTCCAGGTCATCACGCAGCATATCGGCAGCACGTTTGGACATATTGCCGAGCATTTTCTCTTTGAGCGAATCGTCGGCGCCTTTGATGGCTCTGATCAACACATCCTGCTGTACATCTCGTAAAATCGCCTGAATGCCGCGGTCGTCGACGTCGAGTAGGTTGTCGAACACAAACATCAAATCCTGAATTTGCTGTGACATCTCTTCATCATGCTCACGCATAGAGTCCATGACCTGGCCTTCGATATTGGTATCGAGGTAGTTCATGATATCGGCGGCGGCTTTTAAACCACCCATTTTCGCCGCTTGAGCACCTGCTTGGCCAGCAAATTGTTTCTCCATGATTTCGTTCAATTCTTGCAAAGCGGCGGGTTGTACTTCTTCGAGGTTGGCGATACGCATTAACAAATCGAGGCGGACTTTTTCGGCAAACTGGGAAATAATCTCTGCGGATTGTTCTGGTTCGAGATAAGACAATACGATGGTTTGAATCTGCGGGTGTTCGTTGCGGATGATATTGGCCACCTGTTTGGGGTCCATCCACTTCAATGAATCGAGACCTTTAGCCCCGCTGCCGAGTACGATTTGTTCAATAATATTACTGGCTTTTTCTTCACCGAGTGCGGCGGTTAGGGCATTTTTAATGAAGCTTTCGCTCTGGAAACCGATGTTACTGAAGTTTTGGATCTGATCGATAAACAACTGATGCACGGCGCTGATTTTACTCTGATTTAAGTCATCGAGCCCGGCCATGGCCATGCCGACTTTTTGTACTTGCTTAGGTTCGAGGTTTTTCAGAATTTGCGCGGCATCTTCTTCTGACAGACTGAGCAACAATATTGCGGCTTTTTCGATACCGTCGAGCTTATCAACATCAAACCCGCCAGGCAGGGTACTCGTCATGTCTAAATTTAAATCAACATCAGTCATCTTAACTTCCTTAGCAGCTTGCCATTGCCATGTTAAAGCGTTGGTCATCAATCATATAAAGTCGATTGTATCGCCTGGACAGGACAATTGCTATCTTTTGCTTAAGGGTTAACATCCCGTAATATTGGATTTTGTAACGAAATCAATGTTTCGGTGGACTGTACTTGTTCAATCGACTGAATCTTGTCAATCAGCACCCACTGCAACTGCTCGATTGATTGGGTCATTAATTTGACAAAAACACTGTATTGGCCGGTGGTATAATAAGCCTCAACCACTTCATCAATTTCACTTAGCAGTGCCACCACTTCATGATAATAACCTGCACTTTTGAGGTTTACCCCGACAAAACAGCAAACATCGTAACCGAGCTTTTTGGCGTTCACTCTTACCTGGGTGCCTTCGATGATGCCCGCCTGCTTCATTTTTTCGACCCGGACATGAATTGTACCTGGGCTGACTTGGAATCTTTTACCCAATTCTGCGTATGCGACTCGGGCGTCTTCCATTAACGCACTGAGGATGTTTTTATCCAATTTGTCGATTTGATAGTTTTCACTCATACAAACCTGCTTTTATTCGTGATTATTCAATTTATTGACCATAGTATTACGGATTCGACAACCTATGCACTATTTTTATTAATAGATGTTGATTAAAATGCCCTTTCTGTTGAATAATGCACTTAACAACTTTTCAGAGCAGCCCCAATTCAAGGATAAAAACAATATGTGTTCAGTATTTGGCATTCTAGATATAAAAACTGACGTGAAACCGTTACGTCAAAGCGCGTTAAAATTATCAAAGTTATTACGCCATCGCGGCCCTGATTGGTCAGGCATCTGGAATAATGACAAAGCCATTTTGGCCCATGAACGTCTGGCTATCGTCGGCACAGACAGTGGTGCTCAACCATTAAAAACTGTTGAAGAAGATATTATTTTGGCCGTAAACGGTGAAATTTATAACCATCAGGCACTGGCCGAAGAATTTGCCTCAGACTTTACTTTTCAAACCAAATCAGATTGTGAAGTGCTTTTAGCCTTGTATCAACGCGAAGGCAGTGGTTTTATCGATCGCTTACACGGCATGTTTGGTTTTATCCTTTATGATACCAACAAAGAAAAATACCTAGTGGCCCGCGACCATGTCGGTATTATCCCACTGTATTACGGCTATGATGAGTTGGGTTGCTTATATGTTGCCTCCGAATTAAAAGCACTGACGCCAGTCTGTAAACAAATCATTGAATTCCCTCCGGGCCATTACTTGGATTCAGAAGAGGGCGAAATCAAACCATATTACCAGCGTGACTGGCGCGAATATGACAATGTTGCTGGTGCCAAAGTCACTTCTGGTGATATTAGAGATGCGCTGGAAGAATCGGTTCGTACTCACTTGATGTCTGATGTGCCTTACGGCGTGTTATTGTCTGGTGGTTTGGATTCATCGGTGATTTCGGCGATTGCACAAAATCTTTCAGCCAAACGGGTTGAAGATGATGGTCAAAGCAAAGCCTGGTGGCCTCAGCTACACTCATTTGCGGTAGGTCTTGAAGGTTCTCCTGATTTGCTGGCGGCGCGAAAAGTGGCCGATAAAATCGGCACCATCCATCACGAATTATTGTTTACCGTACAAGATGGTATCGATGCCATCAGCGATGTGATTTATCACCTTGAAACCTATGATGTGACCACCATCAGAGCCTCTACCCCGATGTACTTAATGTCGCGTCAAATCAAAGCGATGGGGATCAAGATGGTATTATCTGGTGAAGGCGCTGATGAAATATTTGGTGGTTACTTGTATTTCCACAAAGCACCAAATGCCAAAGAACTACATGAAGAAACCGTGCGTAAATTAGACCGTTTGCATATGTTTGATTGTCTAAGGGCCAATAAATCGATGTCGGCTTGGGGTATTGAAGCACGTGTGCCGTTCCTTGATAAGAAATTCTTAGACGTGGCGATGTCGATGGACCCACAAGATAAAATGTGCGGCAGCAACGGTAAAATGGAAAAGCACATCTTACGTGAAGCGTTTGAAGGGTATTTGCCAGATGAAGTATTGTGGCGTCAAAAAGAGCAGTTCTCTGATGGGGTTGGTTACTCGTGGATTGACAGTCTTAAAGAGCACGCTGACAAAGAAATCTCTGATCAGATGATGGAAAGTGTTGAATTCCGCTTCCCTTACAATACACCACAGACCAAAGAAGCGTATTTCTTCAGAAATATTTTTGAAGAGCATTTCCCGCAAGAAGCAGCATTAAAATGTGTGCCGGGTGGAAAATCAGTGGCTTGTAGTACACCGGAAGCGTTGTTATGGGACGAAGAGTTGCAAAATACTATCGACCCTTCTGGCCGTGCTGTTGGCGGGGTGCATGAGCAAAGCTATTAGTCGTTAATTGACGTAGTAGATCAGACTATGTCTGATCTACTTTATAACCGTTTTGGATCTTTCTCCTCTTGTTGTTCTTCCTCTTCTTCCGCCTCTGGTTTAGGTGGCATTTTCTTCTTAACTGGCTCTGCGGTATGCACCGGGATACGTACTGGTCCGATGCCAATAGAGGTGGATATACAGCCGCTGAGCACTAAGCTCAGCAGCATAATAATAATATTGACAGGGAGTTTCTTCATCATTTACTCAAAAGTGCCCACTAGCGAAAAGTAAAGTTCTTCGTCGTTATTTTCTTTGTCACTGTAACCTACTGATGCGGTATAACTATCATTGAAGGCGTAGCTCAACGTTACCCCGTAATCATACCAATCGTTATAGTGATTACCTTCCTGACCATAATGTAAATCGAGGCTGAATTGTTCGCCCAACTCAAAACCTTTGTTGATTTCGAGGTAATCATAATCTGCTTCGCCATCGTGATAGGTGACACTGACCACAGTAAAATCTAAGGTGAGATGCACTTCGTCGAGCTCAACGCTCTCTTTGTCAAAACGATACTGCACAAAACCAACGTCGACGGCAAAATAGTCGTGAAAACTTTTGCCCCAACCGACATAAAAGTCAATTTCAGTGCCCAGTGTACGGTCTTCGCCGCCCCAAATACCCGCGGTAAAATTGCCAT
Organism: Phenylobacterium sp.; assembly: GCA_047617105.1. Taxonomy (GTDB): domain Bacteria; phylum Pseudomonadota; class Gammaproteobacteria; order Enterobacterales; family Alteromonadaceae; genus JABSOG01. The sequence continues at coordinate 9,282 of JBLGCB010000176.1, forward strand.
AAGCAACATCAAAGCCACCTTGGAGCGAGGGATTATCATTTAAACTCCAGCCGCGCCAGATATATTGACTGAAAATGCCGACATTGGCACTGACTTCAAACTCATTTTCATCTGCTAGCACCGACCCGCAAGTCAATCCAGACGCCAATACACTGGCAATAACAATACCTTGTAACGTTTTTTTCATGATCCATCCTCTTTTTCATTATCTTAAAGGTTTAGTTGAGTTTGCTGACAATTGCCAATATTGGCCAAACTTTTTCTGCACTCTTTTCGACAACAATAAAATAAAAATAGCAAAAAGGGGCTTATGGCTATTTTTTAATAATTTTTGAGCATTATGCTTGAAATTTAATCTAATTTGAATATACTGTATAAAAACATAGTTAATAAATAACCAGCTTATAAATATACAGTATTTTTGTTTGTGGTTATTTTGTAACGATTTTCAATTATTTTTACAACACAAATTTAAAAGGGGTTTTTATGATGGATATTAATAGTGGTTTCAAAGCAGTTGATAAACTGGTCAAAACCCATGGGGTGTCTTGTGAGCATACAGATAACCCATTCCAACGGACGGTAGATATCCCAGACAGGACCAGACCCTGCCAGTTACGCTACCTGATCCAACCTTTTGGCCTGAATGCCTTTCCACATGCCATGTGGCTGGCCATACATGCACATATGGCAGAAAACTCTGGGATGTCGGTGCACCGATTTACCTTGCCACACCTGAACAAAGTGATCTGTTGGGTGTTGGTGAATGATCAGGGCAAAGTGCTTGAAAAAGCCTACCCGCTGAATAAACCCCAATATATCCAGGCCGCCAGAGTATTGATTGGGACCTTGTTGGGGCGTCTGTCTTGTTCACCTCGGCCCTTGCAAATGTCATTTACAGCCCCATAAATAAGATACCAATACTACAATTTGTGGATAACTTTTTTGATGATGACTGACTACCTATTTAAATATATTTTGCCTCTGTTTCTCGGGTTACTGGTGCTTGGTTATTTGTTTGGTAAACCGCTATTGGTTGAATTGAAACGCAATAAAATTCGCCGGCAACCTTTTCCGGCAGTGTGGCGCAAAATCATTAAAAAGAGAATGCCTTATTTTGCTACTATGCCCACCGACTTGCAGTTGCAATTAAAAAAGCATATTCAGGTGTTTATTGCTGAAAAAACCTTTGTCGGTTACGAGGGCATTACCATTAACGACGATATTAAAGTGACGGTGGCGGCTCAGGCGTGTTTGTTGTTGCTTAATCGTAAAACCGACTATTATCCGAAGTTACAAACCATAGTGATTTATCCCAGTGCTTTTATTAAAAAGCAGTTTGAAACCAACGAGATAGGTTTAGAGGCTGAAAAAACCAGTGTGATGTTAGGCGAATCGTGGGAATTTGGTAAAGTCATTCTCTCTTGGCAACATGCGGTTGAAGGAGCGAAAATACCCAATGATGGCGCAAACGTGGTGATCCACGAGTTTGCTCACCAGCTCGATCAAGAAACTGGCAGCGCCAATGGTGCTCCCTGGTTGGGAAAAACGGGTAATGTTCGTTGCTGGTCCGCGGTGTTTGAAAAAGAATTTGCTCAACTCAAACAACAAACCGAGCTGGGCGTTGAGTCGTTACTCGACAGTTACGGTGCCACCAATCCGGCTGAATTTTTTGCCGTAGCCTCTGAGGTTTATTTTGAACAGGCGCATCAGTTATACCAGCAGCATCGTTCTTTGTATCGACAGCTACGTCAATTTTATCAGGTTGATCCGGTGAATTGGACATGAACGCTGAGCATAACCGATGACATCAACACGTGCGTATTGTCATATTTGTCATTATCCGCTGAAAACTTGTTTGTGTGCCTTTGTCACCCCGGTGAGTAGCAACCATCAAATCATTATTTTGCAGCATCCATCAGAGGTGGCCCAGGCCAAGGGCACGGCCAGGCTGGTGGATTTAGCGATGAGTCAGGCACGAATAGTGGTTGGAGAGACGGCGGAGGATTTTGCTGCACTGGTGGCTGAACTTTTTCCTCTATACCCAAATGAGTCTCACAATAAGGCTGAAGCAAGGCCATGTGCTAAGCCTTGTTATTTGGTTTACCCGCAAGCCAGTAGTCAGAACGTGGAAACGCTTGGCGCGCGGCGCGCGGGTGAGGTTATACCACCGAGCACTTTATTGTTTTTGGATGGTAGCTGGAAAAAAGCGTGGAAACTGTTGCAATTAAATCCTTGGCTGGCGCAATTGCCGAGTTTAACTTTCAGTGAGGCGGGCCCGACAGAGTATCAGATTCGTAAAGCGCCGCGAAAAGACAGCCTGTCGACCATTGAGTCGGTGGCCTACTGTCTCGACCATCTAGATAATACCGACACTACTGGATTGATACGCTTGTTTAAAGCGATGATTGATGGCCAGTGGCGGTTTATGAGCAAAGACGTTCAGGGGCGGTATCGCTCGTAGGTAGAACGGACGTGTGGGGGAGGTTAAAGTCTAACAGTCAATTACCACTGGTTTTTTGATTATGGTAGACTGCGCTTGTGTATCATCATTACTTTGTAGGTGACTTATATGTCCCGTAAACTTATTAGCTTCGATTGGGCGATTAAAAAATTGCTTCGTAGCAAGGCCAACTTCGGCATTCTAGAAGGTTTTTTGAGTGAACTGTTATTTACTGATATCAAAATTATAGAAATTCTTGAAGCCGAGAGTAATCGTGAGGTTGTTGATGACAAAAGTAATCAGGTTGATATTAAAGTTAAAGACAGTAACGGCCAGATTATTCTCATCGAGGTTCAGTATTCGCGCGAGCAAGACTATTTGTTCAGAATTTTGTTTAGTGGTGCTAAATGCATCACTGAACATTTAGATATTGGCATGGACTACTGTGATATCAGCAAAGTGATATCAGTCAGCATTTTATATTTTGATTTTTGCAAAGGCGGTGACTACATCTATCACGGCACTACCGAGTTTATTGGTATGCACAACAAAACCAAACTACAACTTAATGATACCCAAAAAAACCTATTTAACTGTGAAAAAGTCGCTGATATCTTTCCTGAACACTATATCATCAATATTAAAAACTTTGATGATATTGCCAAAGACCCTTTAGATGAGTGG
>JBLGCB010000177.1:0-12405 GCA_047617105.1 Phenylobacterium sp.
CCGGGCCTTGTTGTTGCCATTTCATTATCGCTACCGCCTATAACTTTATGGTACAGCAACAAAATCGAGGATTCTGGCCAACACTTTTTCTGAGGTTAACCCTTCGGCTTCGGCTTCATAGCTGATTAACAAGCGGTGGCGTAAGACATTAAAATAAACCGACTGAATATCATCGGGGGTGACATAATCGCGTCCGGCTAACCAGGCTTTGGCGCGCGAGCAACGGTCTAGGGCGATACTGGCACGAGGGCTGGCACCGAACGAAATCCATTTGGCCAACTGGTCATCATATTTTTGTGGCTGACGGGTGGCGATCACCAATTGCACAATATACTCTTCGAGTGCTGGTGCGAGGTGAATGCCTAAAATGTCTTTTCTGGCGCTAAAGATATCAGCCTGAGACAATTTGTTTTTGATGGTCGGCATTTCGCCAAGGGCTTCGCCGCGGGTCAGTTGTAAAATTTTCAGCTCGGTTTCGGCATCTGGGTAATGCACATCAATATGCATTAAAAAGCGGTCTAATTGTGCCTCAGGCAGCGGATAGGTGCCTTCTTGTTCAATGGGGTTTTGCGTCGCCATCACCAAAAACAGTTCAGGCAATTGATAAGTGGTTTTACCCACCGTCACCTGGCGTTCTGCCATGGCTTCTAATAGCGCTGATTGAACTTTGGCCGGAGCACGGTTAATTTCATCGGCCAGCACCAAGTTATGAAACAGTGGGCCTTTTTGAAATTCAAACGCGCCGGTTTCGGGGCGGTAGATGTCGGTGCCGGTTAAATCGGCCGGTAATAAATCTGGGGTAAACTGAATGCGGTGAAAATCACCTTCGATGCCATGAGACAATGCGCAAATGGCACGGGTTTTGGCCAGACCAGGCGGACCCTCGACCAATAGATGGCCGTCGGCCAATAGGGCGATTAAGATGCTCTCGGTTAATTTCGGTTGACCGATGACCTGTGAATCTAGGTATTCTTTAAGTTGTGTGAATTGTTCAAAAGCCATAATAGTGCTGTGATATCCGATTTATACGTAGTTAGTATTTACTGCGCTGAATTCTAAAAGGTTTGAGGGCTAACTCAAAGGTCTAATTCGTTACAGTGTGTTAAAACTTCACGGGCGACCGTTATTATCGGGAGGTTAAAACAAATTTCAAGAGCAACAGTGATTTTTATTGCATTTTTTATTAAAAGCTGGCGAAATTCGCGCAGAAAAAGGGGTGAAAGCGGGCAAAATCGAAAATAGCGATTAAGATTAACAGATCAAAATATTGAATTTATGCGATTAATCATTACAATGGTTTAAAAGCGAACAGGTCTGACCACTAATGGTCGACTGATACAAGTGAGGTAGAACATGGCAGCTCGTCAACATTTACAGACACATAGTGGCGAACGCATTGCGGTTGTCAGTGGATTACGGACCCCCTTTGCCAAGCAGGCAACGGCCTTTCATGGGGTATCGGCATTAGACATGGGCAAGATGGTGGTGAACGAAATGATGTTGCGTTCGGGCATCAGTCCTGAGCTTATCGATCAGGTGGTTTACGGTCAGGTGGTACAAATGCCTTCAGCACCGAATATTGCTCGTGAGATTGTCCTTGGCACCGGCATGAACGTTCATACTGACGCCTATAGCGTATCTCGTGCTTGTGCGACCAGTTTTCAATCGGTGGTGAATGTCACCGAATCTATTATGTCTGGTGCGGTCGATATTGGTATTGCTGGTGGTGCTGACTCATCATCGGTGGTGCCTATCGTCGCATCAAGAAACTTTGCCAAAGCGTTGATTGACTTAAGTAAAGCCAAAACCGTCGGGCAAAAATTTAGCATTTTCAAATCGCTTAACTTCAAAGACATCGTGCCTGTGCCACCGGCAGTGGCGGAATATTCCACCGGTATTAGCATGGGCCAAACCGCAGAGCAAATGGCCAAAACCCATGGTATCAGCCGGGTTGACCAAGATGCACTGGCTCACCGCTCACACACCCTAGCGACCGAAGCATGGGAAAGCGGCAAAATGGCCGATGAGGTGATGGTGGCTTATCCCGAACCTTATACTACCGCCTTTGAAATGGACAATAATATTCGCACCAACTCGGTATTAGAAGGTTATGCCAAATTACGACCGGTGTTTGATAAAAAACACGGCACCGTGACAGCAGCCAATGCCACGCCATTAACCGACGGCGCTTCGGCGGTGATGTTGATGCGTGAGGGCAGGGCCAAAGAACTGGGCCTGACCCCAATGGGCTTTATTAGAAGCTTTGCTTTCTCGGCGATTGATGTGTATGACGACATGCTGATGGGGCCTTCTTATGCCACCCCGATTGCCTTAGACAGAGCAGGCATGAACCTGAATGATTTAGATTTAATCGAAATGCACGAAGCCTTCGCGGCGCAAACCCTCGCCAATATGAAAATGTGGTCGAGCGATAAATTTGCCCGAGAAAAGCTCGGCAGAGACAAGGCTATCGGTGATATCGATATGGCCAAATTTAATGTGAACGGTGGTTCGCTTGCATACGGACACCCGTTTGCCGCGACTGGCACCCGACTCATCACCCAAACCATTAACGAACTCAGACGCAGAGGCGGCGGCACCGGGCTAACCACCGCTTGTGCTGCGGGTGGTTTAGGTGCAGCAATGATTGTGGAGGTTGAATAATGACTGATTCTATGGATTTACCAGAACAAGAAGCACCAGAACAAGACCAGGACGCAGCGCCAACGTCGATTTTTTCACTCGAAGTACACGACAATGGCGTCGCGGTGATCACCATGGACATTGTCGGCGAAAGCATGAATACCCTGCGCGCTGAATTTGCGCCAGAAGTGCGTGATGTACTGGGCGAAATTAAAGCCAATAGCGCGGTTAAAGGTATCGTGTTTATCAGTGGTAAAAAAGACAACTTTATTGCTGGTGCCGACATCAGCATGTTGGATGCTTGCACCAGCGCTGAAGAAGCCGAAGCACTGGGCCTTACGGGCCAGCAGTTATTTGATGAACTCGAAGCGCTGGATATTCCAGTGGTCGCGGCGATTCATGGCGCGGCACTGGGTGGTGGTTTAGAGTTTGCATTGGCGTGTCATAGCCGTATATGTACTGACCACAGCAAAACCCAATTAGGTTTGCCCGAAGTGCAACTGGGTTTATTGCCCGGCAGCGGCGGCACCCAGCGATTACCACGTTTGATCGGGTTGCAAAAAGCGCTCGACATGATTTTAACCGGCAAACAATTACGCGCCAAGCAGGCGAAGAAAATTGGTTTGGTCGATGAAGTGGTGCCACAATCAATTTTGCTTGAAGCGGCGATGAAAATTGCCCTTGATGGTAAACACAAAGCGAAAAAAGCCCAACTCGACTTTTTAGGCCAAGCGCTAGAAAAAACCAGTGTTGGTCGTAAAGTATTGTTTGAACAGGCCGAGAAAAAGACCCTCGAAAAAACCCGTGGCAATTATCCGGCAGCCGAACGTATTCTTGAAGTGATTCAGGTGGGGGCCGACAAAGGATTCAGCAAAGGACTGGCACTAGAAGCCAAACGTTTTGGTGAATTGTGTATGTCTGAGGAATCTAAAGCGTTACGCTCAATCTTTTTTGCCACTACGGATATGAAGAAAGAAACTGGTGCTGAAGGTATTGGTGCTGGCGATGAAACAGTTACACCACAAACCATCAAAAAAGCCGGGGTATTAGGCGGTGGTTTGATGGGCGGCGGCATTGCTCATGTGACCGTCAACAAGGCCGGAATCCCGGTTCGGATTAAAGATATCAGCCATGAAGGCATTGTTAACGCCATGCGTTATGGTTACGACATTCTCAACAAAAAAGTCACTAAGCGCTTTATGTCTAAAGCCGAATTACAAAGCAAAATGAACATGTTGACCGGTTCTGTTGATTACACCGGATTTAAAGATGTTGATATTGTGGTTGAAGCGGTATTTGAAGATTTGACCGTGAAACAGCAAATGGTCGCCGACATTGAAGAAAATTGTGCTGAACACACCATTTTTGCCACTAATACCTCCTCATTACCTATCCAACAGATTGCAGCGAAAGCGGCGCGACCTGAAAATGTGATTGGTTTGCATTACTTCTCACCGGTCGAAAAAATGCCGTTGGCTGAAGTAATCGTGCACGAAGGCACCTCGGCGCAAACCATTGCTACCACTGTAGCCTTTGCCAAAAAGCAGGGTAAAACCCCGATTGTGGTGAAAGATGGCGCGGGTTTTTACGTTAACCGAATTTTGGCGTTATATATGAATGAAGCGGCCAATATTTTGCTTGATGGCGAGCCGATTGAACATATTGACGAAGCGCTGATGGACTTTGGTTTTCCGGTAGGACCCATCACTTTGCTTGATGAAGTGGGCATTGATGTTGGGGCAAAGATATCGCCGATTTTGGAAGAAGAGTTGGGCGCTCGATTTGTTGCTCCAACCGCTTTTGATAAGCTGATAGATGATGATCGCAAGGGTAAAAAGAATAAGAAGGGATTTTATCTTTACAAAGGTAATAGCAAGGGTAAGCAGAAGAAAGGCAGTAAAAATGTCGATGAATCTGTGTATGCCTTGCTTGGCATTACCGCCATGCAGCGTTTAAACCGCGAAGAAGTGGCCGAGCGTTGTGTGGTACAGATGCTCAACGAAGCCGCCCGTTGTTTAGACGATGGCATTATCGCCAGCCCACGCGACGGCGATATTGGCGCTATCTTTGGCATTGGTTTTGCGCCGTTCAGAGGCGGACCATTCCGCTATATGGACAGCATGGGCATTGATAACTTGGTGTCTAAACTTAAGTCATTCCAAGAACGTCATGGCGAGCGTTTTGCGCCATGTGAGTTGCTGGAGAAGATGGCCGATGAAGGTGGGTTGTTTTACTCATAGATTGTTATCACACCGTAGGATGGTGTAGAGCGCAGCGAAACCCATCAATGCTAGAAAAAACAGTAAAATCGTCGTTTACTGTCAAATTCTGATGGGTTTCGCCTTAGGCTCTACCCATCCTACGGTCAAGTTGTTATTTTCAATAACCCGGAGGTGGTTTCTTCGGGATTTCATAACCTTGTCAACCCCTCCCATCACCGCCGCCGCTTTTCTATTTCCTCCGCTCGCTGCCGCAAAGGCTCAGCCTTATCCGGGTTGTTCATTGATTGGTGTATTCCTGCCAGAGCATATAGTGTTGATGCGACATCTGGGTGGTTTGGCCCAAATGCTTTTTCGGCTATCTCAAGTGCACGTAAAGACAAAGGAAGAGCTGTTTCAAATTCTTCCATAGAATGAAATAACATCGCCAGATTATTCAGTGCGACGACCAGGCTGGGGTGATTAGGGCCGAGGTGTTTTTCTCTTATTGCTAGAGAGCGTTGATACAAAGGTAAAGCTTGTTCAGGGTCGTCCATATCATCATATAATAAAGCCAGACCATTTAGAGAGATAGCCACATTGGGATGGCCAGAGCCATAGGTTTTTTCTGTTATCTTAAGTGCTCGTTGAAACAAAGGTAAAGCTTGTTCAAATTCTTCCGTAGCGCGATACAGATTCGCGAGATTGTTTAGTGTGACTGCTAATTTATTGTGGTCAGGGCCATAGGTTTTTTCATCTATTTCAAGGGCGCGTTGATACAGAGATAAAGCCAGTTCAGGTTTGCCTAACGTGTCATATAACTGTGCTAGGTTATTTAATGTTGCAGCCACCCCCGGGTGATGGTTTTTTTCTGTTATTTCAAGTGCTCGTTGATACCAAGGCAAGGCTTGCTGATACTTCCCTTGAGCCTCAAATATACGACCAAGAACACTCATCAATACCGCCGTTAAAGCAGTCTCTTCATCAATAGCCCCAATCAGCGCTAAAAGATGATCAGCATAAACTGCCTTCTCTAGCCAATACTCAGTCATACTTAGCTGAATCGCCTCATCAAAAAACCGCCCAGCAAACTTCTCAACCAACGCCTGACCCAAATCAATCTGACTTTTCGCCACATGCCCCACAACCGGATGAACCGCAAAGTTTTCTTTACTTCGCTGCAACCAGCCTTTTTTCACCAAAGCCACCAACAATGTTGGCTCATCCAATCCCAACCAAACCAGCAACTGACTATGACAGTCATACGCCTGATAAGGCAATATCGCCAATAACCGCAATACATCCTTTTGTTCTTGATTGAGATCAGCCAAAGGAAACAGCTTACTTAAATGCTCATGTAGTTGCTGCTGTTGAAAACTATCGCTGTGCAGTCCGCTATCTTGTCCGTCAACTTCAACTCCAGTCAGATTGCTTAAATCAAACCCGCTGGCTTTAACCTGATCAAAGATTTTCTGCACCGACAATACCCCGTCTCTGGCAATTTTCGCCAGCAGTTCAACGGTCAAGGTATGCTGACCCGCAAGGGCAATTAGCGCCTCAAGGGTAGGGCGGTCTTCATCAGTAATGGGTTCATCAAAATGCAGGCTAAACAGCTCAATGCATTGCTCAAGCGGTAAAACATCCACTGGATGTTTAAAGGTGAACTGGGCCAGCGGATAACGAGAAGTGGCCACCAAATGCCAGTTAAGCCGTTTTAACTGCTGCAAAATTGCAGTGTTATCATCAGATTGTTCGAGGTTATCAAGAAACATTACGCAAGGAGATAAAGACTGATTAAGCTTATCAATTAGTTGCGTCAGCCAATCGGCTTGTTGAATATCAATGCCAAGTTTGGGGGCGATAAAAGATTGTAACCCTTGTTTGACGCCACTATGGGCATCGACCCAAACCACGCCATTGAGCAAGTTGGCACAACGATGGGCCAGTTCGCGACAAATCGCTGTTTTACCGACACCGCCCATGCCATTGAGTAACAGATGGCTACTGCGCTCGGGTTCACTGACGGCTGACAGCAGTTCGGTAATGTTGCCTTCTCTCCCAACCAGTTGTGACGCTTGTGCTGGCAGGATTAAGACTTTTTTGCGGGTGTATTACCTTGAGCGCCAAAGTTAAAAGTTGGGTTATTTATGGTGCCTGAATTTTGGCCAATGCCTTGAAGATTATTGATATCTTGAGACACCACGCTTTGATGGGTGGTGCTGAGTAATTGATTCAACTCAGCATCATCCGCCAATCGCTGACAATACTGTTCTTTGTTCTCACCATCGTGATAACCCAGAGTATTAATCCGGTCGACGATTTTTTCGGTGGTGGGTTCATCGGCTGGCCAAGATTTTTGTTCATCTTTGGCTTTTTCTTGGATTACCTTATGGCTCACCTTGACGCCAAATTTAACCAAATCATAAAGCATACCGCCTAATATTGCGCCTGTGACGAATTCCATTGGATGTCCTTTTGGTGTCGATGAGTAGAAAGCTTAGTTTTAGATAGTAATACGGCTTGGTTTGGCAGGCAAGCGGGGGATTGGTATTAACTAAGGGTTCAGATAAAGCTGTTCAAGACCCGGTCGCTTGAGGGACCAAGCTGATTTTCACCTTATAACCAATTGCTCTGGCATAATCTTCAATGGTGGAGAGTTTGGGTGATGAGGTTGAATTGACATTCTCTAGTCGAGAAATATTACTTTTTTGAGTGTGCAAGCGTTGGGCGACATCTTCTTGAGTTAGCCCGGCTTCTTGGCGAATGCTGATGAGTTTTTTGCGCAATTCGTAAGCCAACTCAAGTTCTTCGTATTGTGCTTTAACGTCGGGTTTTGCCAGCGCTTTGTTTTTAAAGTCTTCAAATGTTGGTCGGGTCATTTTTCACCTCTTTCATGCGTTTTCTGGCAAGCTCTAAATGTTTCTTTGGTGTCTTCTGCGTTTTTTTGATAAATGAATCCAGAATAATGATTTCCTGACCTTTCATCATACAATATACAGATCGGCCAATCCCTTCTTTACCTCTTGCCCGTATTTCAAATAAACCATCACCCAGTGGTGCGGTATAAGGTTTACCAAGGTTTGGCCCTAAGGATTGGATCATATCTGCAATATGGATGAAGTTTGCCAGAATCCCAGCAGGGAATTGCATGGTTTGTGCTTCAACTTTCTCGTTGTAAAAAGATATTTGCCAGTTCATTACTTTAGGTTATCCTACTTGATAACATTTGCCAAGTTTCATTTGACCTCAATTCAATGGATTTAAACACACCCCCGGGTGAAATTTAACCCACTTTAAGCGTCGGATCGGGTCCAAATTAACCCCATAACGCCTCAGAAAGTGAATTGTGCCATACTTCGCCGTTGTGATTTTCCTAATTTAATCTATTTCTTCAGCACAAAGTCGTTAAAGCACCATTATTTTGGCCTCGTTTTACTGTTCTTCTAATACCCTCATCTAATCGCTTCACCTAAGGCTCTGTTTCTCTATGATATCCACTCAATCCCCATACTGTCCCTGAGCAAAACCAGCACAACTGCAATTTTTGACCAATCACTTTGGTTCGATTTCACACTGTCTGTGTAATGATTATGTTTCCAGAAAGGTATTGATTTGGCTATTTTAGAGATTTTTCTGGCTTTATTTTTGCAAAGTACCTACGTTTAGTTGTCGGATGGGTAAAAAAGCACCAGCTTGTTTTTTTACTGATGGTTAGAACAGGGGTCACAATAAACCCGCAATCCGTCATGGAATCAATCAAGTAAGCAGGAGCAATAAATTGATTAATGTCATCGAAAGCAACATTATCGGACAGTCACCGTCCATCACTCAGGTGAAAACACTCATTCAAATTAATGCCCAATATCCAGCACCTGTGTTAATCACCGGTGAAACTGGCACTGGTAAAGAACTGGCGGCCAGAGGGTTGCACTATAGTGGCATTTTTTCTGGCAAACCTTTTATCGCCATTAACTGTTCAACGTTTTCTGACGATTTGTTTGCCAGTGAATTATTTGGTTATAAAAAAGGCGCGTTTACCGATGCCAAAACCGATAAAGAAGGTTTGTTGATTGCCGCCAACGGTGGGTCGATTTTTTTGGATGAAATAGATAGCCTGTCGATTAAATCGCAAACCTCACTGCTTAGGTTGTTGCAAGAGTCTGAATTCAGGCCGGTGGGTTCCAGCCAAATCATTAAAGCCCATGTCAGAATCATCGCTGCGGCCAATTGCAATCTTGCCAAACGGATTAAAGCGGGCGAGTTTCGTCAAGATTTGTATTTTCGCTTGTTTATTTTGACCGTGAGAATGCCAGCGTTGCGAGAGCGAAAAGAAGATTTGGAGCTGCTGATCAGCCATTTCATTCATAAATTTAATCATGAATATGGCTTGGAACGCACCGGCATTTGTGCCAAATTGCTCGATAAACTGCAACAATACGATTGGCCCGGCAATGTCCGTGAGTTGGAAAATACCATTCATCGCCATTACCTGCTATCGAGCGGGCCAATGATCAGCGAAATCGCCGAGATCTCTATTAGCCAGCAGATTGTTGAAGCACCTGAACCCAATCCGCAAGCGATTGACCCCATTGAACAGGATAAGCCCTTGGTTGAATTGGTGACCGCTACCCGTGCTGCTGAATCTCAATCTCAAGTGTCAGAGCAGGCATTAACCCTTGAGGCTATTGATGTTGATGCTGATGACGATACCGATACGGCTGAACCGGTATTTGATTTTTGTGAAGCCAAGCGCCGTGCGGTAGAAGCTTTTGAGGCCCGTTTTGTCTCGCAGTTGTTACACCATGCCAAAGGGAATGTGACCAAAGCCGCCAACTTGTGTGGCAAAGAACGCCGAGCCTTCGGTAAGCTGATCAAAAAATATCATATCAACCGCGATGATTTGCGCATTAACTGATGACAACGGGGCAGAAGCGGCAGGTAGGTGATCACTTCATTTCCTACCTGTTTTTTAATCATTAGTAGGCGAGACATTTATGCCAGTTTCATCAACTACACATTGATTTGTGAAACCGATAATCTAAGCCCTGCCGCTCCGAGCACTTTAGCCAAAGTATCAAGGCGAGGGTTTCCATCTTTAGAAAATGAACTGTAAAGGGATTCTCTGGCAAGGTGGGTTTCTTGGGCTAACTTGGTCATGTTGCCAACCCGAGCGGCAGCCACATCTCGTAATGCTAATTTAAACAACTCCATATCGCCATCTTCAAGAATTTCCTCAAGATACATTGCAGCCATTTCTGGATCTTTTAAAATTGCCTTACTGGTTTCATCAAATGATCTACTTTTAGTCATTACCTTCGCTCCTTTCATAGTTAATAAGATAATCTCGGGCTTTTGCTATGGCCTTGTTTTGCTCTTGCTTGGTTGAACCAGCCAATAGCAAAATTATTTGTAACTGTTCAGCGCACTCATCTTTCGCACCATAACGGCGTTATTTTCGTACTCAAACAGTTACATATGCACTATATGCGCCTATTTTCCGTGCGAAAATGCCTTGTTCTGAAGCGAAATCTAAGCACGCTGAATAGTTACAAATAAAATTAATCAGGCTCACTTTCCTCATCAACGCTTGATTTAGTGTTTCGTTTATACGCTTTGAGGGTCAAAATAGCCAAGGCTCCAGATGATTTAGCGTCAAGTTGTGGCACCAATTCTAATTCGTGTGCATCTTCCAGACCTTCTTTTACAGCCGATATCATCGCCTGGTCATTGATTGATTCTCGTTTAATACCAAAAACGAGTTCATCAAGTGAACATTCATATTTTTCAACCGTCATCAGACATTCATTAAATGGGATATGATTTTTGGTCACCCACGATGACGGTGTACTTTCGCCGATATCCAGTTTATGAGCCAAGTCTTTATATGATGAAGCGCCCCAGTAGTCGCATAAACGGCCTAAAATCTGTCTTACATCACTGTTCATATCGCCTCTTTAAAAAACGGTTCTTGAAAAGAGCAAGTTAACATAATTTAGAGCCTGCCAAAATCTATTTTTATCAATCCATCCCGATCCGCTTTGTTGTACTAAACAAAGAATCTTTATCATTTTCATATCCAATCATTGCATAAAATAGATTTAAGATCTAATATCAATACAACTAGTGCCTGAAGCAGTTAATTAACCGAGTTTTTGGCAACACTTACAACACTCTGAATAGATAGGAAAACAAATGAAAGATGAAGCGAAAATAACCAATCAAAAGCTGGCTATATATTTGAGAAAACTACGACATGAAAAAAAGCACTCAATGAGAACGCTTTCTGAAATCCTTGGCACCCCTCATAGCTTTGTGGGAAAGACAGAAAAACAAGGTCGAAGGCTGGATTTCGGCGAATTTGTTGAATATTGCCGAGCGATGGAAGAAGACCCAGAGGTTGTTTTTAATGCTATTTTGAAGATGTAAAGCGGTGCAACCGCAGGTGTTTTTTTGATCTTTTGGTTTTAAAAAATTGAAGGTAGGGGTTAAACGTAACTGTTCCATGCCTTCCCGTCACAATAAGCCCAATGAAACCTTACTTAATTGAGGGTGCAGGCAAAGTCTCATTCACCATAGGATGTCAAGCGACAATTTCCGGCTTTTCAAGTCCTTTCTTTTCATAATCAGCCTTGAGTTTTACCTCTAGCGCCAGATACTCTTCTAACCGTTCATAAGTCGCACGATCCTTTTGGGGATCAACCTTAATATTCTTTTTCAATTCGCTTAGTTTTATATTTAACATAGAAATCCCCTATACGGATATGACAAAATCCTGATTTGAATAATAACCATCACGAGCATGTTTTAATTTATGCTTTATTTGAACCGCACGATAATCAAGTGTATTTTCATTGTCGCTCACATAACCAACAGCCGCAATCAATTTTTCAAAAATTTCATCAAAAATAACAATGCCTTTTAACAAAGGTTTTTTCAAATCTTGTTGATGCTCATCATCAATATCATCTAAAAATAATAAATGTTCATCAACCGTAATTCGTGGGCGATGATATACAAGCAACGCAGGTTGCCCCGTCGTCTGGGCAATAACATTCGTCGTTGGATTCAGCAAAAACCACACCCATATAAAAGCAGCGGCACTAATAGCATACCTGTCCAACTCAACGACCACATTGCCTTGCGTTGTTTCAACAGCTTTAATTAAATTCAAAGCAGCATCAACTGAACCGCCTAAATTATAGGGCAGCAGTACTTTAATATCATCCCCCTCAATTGCTTGCCCCAAAGCGTTGATGACAGGAGCAACGACTTCTTCTGTAATTTCAGTTTTAACTTCAAATGTATTCACTTTATTTATCTCTCCATAAAATCATTGCTTTAAACCAAACATAAAATCTAAACAAGCAAAACTGCTGCCTAGTTTAATCCAACAGCCCTCACTTGTTAAGTTTTTTCTTTCAATGAAATTGACAAAAAAAGCCAGGAGATGATGAAGATTGGAGTCTAATCAAATAGCGTTATTTAGGGTAGAAGAAGAGCAGAACGGAGGAAGCCGGGCAAAATACGGTCAGGAGTTAATCAAGAACCTATCTGTTACGCTCAA